>JAGBUT010000075.1 GCA_017630695.1 Clostridia bacterium | reverse complement strand
GCGGTTATGCTCTTGCGATGATGCTTTATCATGTTCCGCTTCATTACAAACACCGTTACAATAATAAATTTATTTTTTCCGCATCAAACGCCACTCTTGTAACAACGCTGTTTGTTTCTCTTCTTGATTCGTTCAACTATACATTCACCTGTATGATCCTGATTGTTTCCTCATTGTTGTTCGAGGATATTATAAAATGGACGGGAGCTGAAAAACCATGAAAGTCTTGTGGACAGTCAACTTAATACCTCCCGTTGTTTCCGCAAAGCTCGGCAAGAAATCCGAGGTTCTCGGCGGCTGGGTTGAGGCTATGGCAGAAAAGCTGAAAGAATTCAGCAACGTTGAACTCGCTATCGCCTGCAAATGCGAAGAAAATATTGACTTTTGCGAAACGATAGACGGTGTAACGTATTACAGCCTTCACTATACCTCCTCAACTTCTCTTGAAGAGCTCTGCTCAAAATGTGAAAGAATCCTTTCGGATTTTGTTCCGGATATCGTTCATATTGAGGGCACAGAATTCCTGCACGCGCGTGCAATGCAGATATCGGCAAAAGAAAAATCAATTCCTGCCGTTGTTTCCCTGCAGGGTATTCTCAACGGACAGTATTCCTATCAGTGCGGTCAGCTTCCGATTGACGATATGATGTTTTCTGCTTCGCTGACAAAGATTCTTGCCGCATGGCTTCTCCACTTAAGAAAAACACGATGGTACAAACCCAGAATGAAACCCGAAAAAGAAATAATAGAAAACGCAGATTTTATTCTCGGCAGAACAACGTGGGACAGAGCGCACTCATATGCACTCAACCCCACTGCGAAATACTATCCCTGCAGCCGTATTCTGCGTGAGCCGTTTTATAACAACAAATGGAACGTTGACAAAATGCAGCGTCATTCAATCTACCTCGGAAACGGCTATCATGCACTCAAGGGAGTTCACTTCGTTATCGAAGCCCTCCCCTATCTTATCAAAGAATATCCCGACATCAAGGTTTACGTTGCGGGATATAAACCCTATCAAGAAAACGATAAACGTTCATTCCTCAAAAAGGGATACGGTTCGTATCTGAAAAAGCTGATATATGACCTTGGTGTGCAAGACCACGTTGAATTCACGGGCCCTCTCAAGGCAAATCAGGTTGCAGAAAAGCTTTCAAGTGTCAACGCTTACGTTCTTTGCTCCACCATAGAAAACAGCCCCAATACACTCGGTGAAGCGATGATGGTAGGCACACCATGTGTTGCAGCTTACGTCGGCGGGGTATCCGATATGGCACAAGACGGCAAGGAGGCACTTTTCTACCGAAACGACGACCCGAAACTTCTTGCCTGGAATCTCAAACGTATTTTTGATAACGATGACCTTGCCCTTTCGATTTCAGAAGCAGGCAAAGAAAGAGCACGTTTCACCCACGATGCAGACAGAAACGCACAGATGCTTCTTGACGCATACACAGATATTTTGGAGTGAGTTTTATGAGCTATGCACCGATTATAATATTTGTATATAACCGTGCAGACCATTTCATTCAGGTTTATAACGCCCTTACAAGGTGCAAAGAGGCAAAGGATTCCGATCTTTTTATCTTTTCCGACGGAGCCAAAAGCGATGCTGGGAGAGATAAGGTTAACGAAGTGCGTAAAGCCGTTGCAGAAATAAAGAATTCGGACGATTTCAAATCCGTTACGATTACCGAAAGTCCCGTTAACAAAGGTCTTGCGGCATCCGTTATTTCAGGCGTTACCGAGGTTATAAATAAATACGGCAGAGCCATCGTTGTTGAGGATGACTGCAAGGTGTCCCCCTTCTTTCTCTCATTTATGAATAACGCTCTTGATTATTACGAAGGTAACAAAAAAATCGGTTCAATTGCAGGATACACTCCTATGATTAACCTGCCCGACAATTATGATAAAGACGTTTTTGCAGCTTATCGCTCTTGCAGTTGGACCTGGGCAACCTGGGCTGACCGTTGGCAGGGAGTTGATTGGGCTCTTAAAGATATGGGAGATTTCTACAAATCACCAAAGCTTATCCGACGACTCAATTCAAACGGAAGCGACAGATTTATGCGTCTTTACCGTCAGACAAAAGGTAACGGCAGCTCGTGGTCTGTCAGATTCGGTGCACACCTTGTGAAAAACAATCTGATTACAGTTTACCCCAGATTTTCCTACAACAGTAATATCGGCTGTGATGAATCGGGCGTACACAGTAAATCCGAAGATAACGAGAAAATGCGTGTTGATTTATCAAAAGCTATTGAATCCCCCGTCCTTTGCGACGTTGAAATCGATAACAGAATTCAAAAAATAATGAAAAAGCATTATTCCTACGGCCTCGTTTCAGAAATAAAAAAATTCATTGCCACCGCTTTGATTGTGATTAAAGAAAGATTGAGATGAGTTTATGGAAACCACGCCTCTTGTAAGCATAATAATTCCCGTTTATAACGTTGAAGAATATCTTCGCGAATGCGTTGACAGCGTTATAAATCAGACCTATAAGAATCTCGAAATCATCCTTGTTGACGACGGCTCAACAGATTCATCGGGCAGAATCTGCGACGAATATGCCGCAACCGATAACAGAATCACCGTTATTCATCAGAAAAACGCAGGACAATCGTCTGCTCGTAACAACGGACTTTCAATCGCAACCGGCAAATACATTTATTTTCCTGACAGTGATGACTATATCGAGATTAATTCAATCGAAAAGCTCATTGAAAAAACTGTTTCTGATAATGCGGATTTTGTTTATTTTGATGCTGTTTCATTTTCGCAAACAATTGATAACAAATTAGATAAACAAACCTATCTCAGAAATAAAGAATATCCAACAGACAATGGCTTCAAAGTATTGGAAAGCCTTATAATTAATAATGATTACCACTGTTCGATTCCTCT
>JAGBUT010000074.1 GCA_017630695.1 Clostridia bacterium | reverse complement strand
GAACGCATCAAGAAGAAGAATCCCAACCTCAAAGCACCCTCACTCTTCGACCCCATCAACGATAAGGCTGAACTCACAAAGCACAGCGTTCCCTATGAAGATAGCCAGAAGATTTTCGAGTTTATGAACGAAAACGGTGTTGGCGGCGAATGCCTTGTTCAGCTTGCAATGAGACTCCACGTTTCAAAAATCAACAACAGACATAATAATACATATTTCATCGTTCTCTGCCCCAGAAGACGCACACTTTCCGAAAAGCGTGCAGGCGGTAACCTTGCAGTTCCGCTGCCCTGGAGAGTTACTCTTCCCGAGGATATCACTTTCAGAGAGGCTCTCAAGAAGATGAGCGAGGTTCAGTTCTGGGCATATAAGCATATGGACTATCCTTATCTTGAGTACCGCAAACTCCAGAGAGAGATGTTCAACTATTCTGCTGCAGCAGGCGCATCAACAATGATGTTCTCGTGGTTCCCGCTTGAATCAGGCACAATGAGCAACTGGGAATATCAGTTTGAAGGCTATTCACTCGGCAGATATATTATGGTTATTTACAGCTTTGCAATGAAGGATGCCGCATCAGGCTGCCTCAAGCTCACTTGTATGCACAGAACAAAGTACGTTACCGTTGAAGAAGCAGAAGCTCTTCACGCAGGAACGGAAAAGGCTCTTCTTCTCGGTGTGGAGAATCCTGATATGACTCTCGGCGAAATTATGGACAGAATGTAAAATCAGTCAATCCCTCCCGTTTTCAGGGAGGGATTTTGCTTTCTATATATTGTATTATTTCTCTTTATTTGTTAAACTGAAAGTATAATCCTTGCTAAGGAGGAATTAATAATGAAAAAAATCAGAATCGGTATTATGGGTGCAGGCAGGGGGCTGTGCATTGCGCAGAACTTTGAGCTTCTCGGCTGCGAAATCGTTGCTCTTTGTGAAAACAGACCCGAAAGAGTTGAATACGGCTTCAGTGAATTCGGTTTTGATATTCCCGTTTATGAGGATTTCGATGAGTTTCTCAAGCTGGATTTAGATGCGGTTGTTCTTGCAAATTATTTTCACGAGCACGCACCTTATGCAATCAAATGCTTTAAAAAGGGGATTCACGTTTTCTCCGAATGCATCAGTAACGGTACAATGGCAGAGGGTGTTGAGCTTATCAGAGCATTTGAAAAGAGCAACTCAATCTATATGCTTGCGGAAAATTATCCGCAGATGAAGTTCAACCGTGAGATGAAAAGAATCTGTGACGGTGGCTCTCTCGGTAAGATTATTTATGCCGAGGGTGAATATAATCATCCGGCAAATCCCTATGATTCACGTTTCCTGAAAGACTATATTTATTTTGAAAATCATTGGAGAAATTATCTTCCCCGTTCTTACTATATTACTCATTCCCTTGCACCCGTTATGTGGGCAACGGGCGCAACTCCGAAAAGAGTCAGCGCAGCGGCAACTTTCGTTCCGTTTGAAGATAAAACGTCTGCAAGAATGGTTGCCGACAGAGCCGCAATTGTTACAACGTTTAACGATGACGGTTCCGTTTTCAAGGTAAGCGGATGTGCGGCATTCGGCGCACATCATAACGCATACCGAGTCTGCGGCACAAACGGTCAGATAGAAAACCTGCGTGGTATGGGTGAGAAGATTATGCTCCGATACAGCGATTGGGCGATTCCCGAGGGTATGGATGAAATCAACTGCTATGACCCCGAGTGGCACGATAAGGATGAAGAATTCATCGAAAACAGCGGTCACGGCGGCGGTGACTATATCGTTGCAAGAATGTTTCTTGAATGCATCAGAGAGGGCAGACAACCTGAGCATCCTTATGATATTTATTCAGCTGTTGCAATGGCGTCTGTTGCAATTCTTGCTCACCGTTCAATTCTTAACAGTGGCGCGGCATATGATATCCCTGATTTCAGGCTTGAAGAATGCCGCAAAGAATATGAAAACGACAGACAAACTCCGTTTTACGGTTCTGACGGCAGCGAGCCGAATATACCTTGCTGTTCGCATCATGATTACAGACCAAGTGAAGAACAGCTCAAAAATTATCATGAAGCAATCAAATAATAAAAAAACCCCTCACTCCGATTGGAGCGAGGGATAATTTTTTATTAAAGGTTATAGTACTTATCGAATTCTGCGGGATGAGGAATCTTTGCAAGTTCAGCGCATTCAGCACGCTTTGCCTTGATGAAGTTTGCGATAAGCTCCTTGGGGAATACTCCGCCTGCTGTAAGGAAATCGTTGTCAGCTTCGAGAGCATCAAGAGCATCTGTGAGTGATGTAGGAAGCTGAGTGAGCTTTGCTTTTTCTTCGTCGGAGAGGTGATAGAGGTTAAAGTCGTAGGGACCCCAGCCGTTTGTACGGGGATCAATCTTATTGATAACACCGTCAAGACCTGCCATAAGGATTGCTGCATAGCAGAAATAGGGGTTGCAGGTTGCGTCGGGGTTACGAAGCTCAAATCTTCTCTTGTCGGGGCTCTTTGCGTATGCAGGGATACGGATAACTGCGCTGCGGTTTGAGGTTGCGTAACCAACGGTAACGGGAGCCTCGAAGCCGGGAACAAGTCTCTTGAATGAGTTGGTAGAGGGGTTGGTGATTGCACAGAGAGAAGAAATGTGCTTGAGAAGACCACCCATGAAGTAGTGCGCAGTCTCGGAAAGG
>JAGBUT010000073.1 GCA_017630695.1 Clostridia bacterium | reverse complement strand
TGAAAACGGTGAATACGTAAGCTGCGGCGGTGAAAAATACAGAGTTGACAGAGCGGAAAAGGTTTATAAAGGCGAATCCGTTTTTTATATATGGGCGGTAATCAGAGTTATTGTTGAGAATTAAGAGGTGAAATATGAGTGCAATCAGTTCAATGCCTGCCAATATTGTGGCATGGCTTAAAGAAAGAGAAGAGCTCGGATATATCAAGTTTCTTACCGAGTTTCCTGCGATAAAAAAAGAAGTTCCGCTTCGCAACACTACCGTTGCCGTCGGTATCGACGGGATGACGATTGTTGATTCTTTTGTTGAAAATGATGAGGGAGTACTTGTTGAAAACGAAAACTGCAGGCAGGTAAATATCAAACTGCGATTTTCAATTCACGCTCCGTTCTCCTCTGGCGGTGCAGCTTGTCACGATGCTTTCACCGATATTATCGATTGCCTGACCTTTGATTCGTCACTCAACATCGATTCCTCAGGCTGTGACAATATTGTTTCCGACAGAGATACGGATGCTTTTGTGCTTACTGCGTGGGCAACTGTTATTGCTTCGCTTTGCCCTGCGGCAAGTTCATCCGTTGATTTACCTTCGTTTCTGGGTAAGGAGTTGCTTTGCGGCTCACATATCAGAAATGAAGAGATTCATCTTTCACCCGATCAGATAACTTACCTCGGCAATCCGTACAGATCGGGTGCATATACAGGCAGAGGCGGTGCGAGTTACAACGTGGACGTTGGCTTCAAGCCGAGAGCCGTTATCGTTACTGCGCTTAACGGTCCGCCCATAAGCATTGATTTCGCAACGCAGACGGGATATATTTATTCGGGTGTTGCTTGTGAGGATGGCAATTCGTACGGTGTTGAGCTTACCGATACGGGCTTCAAGGTGTTGAGCAACACAACAACGGCATCAAGAGGATTTTATCCCTCGCTCAACGAGTTGCTTGTGCCTTACAGGTACATAGCGTTCAGATAAAAATAAAAGGAGCAGTCCGATTTTTCGGGCTGCTCCGACGTTATGTTAAAATTCTGTTATTTTATTGCCGCTGCCGAGCTCGAAATGATATTCCGCAATTCCGAGGTCGATTTTGTTGAACGAGAAATTTCCGTTTACTCTTGCCGTTGCTTTGTCAGCCGAATACTCGAATATTACGGGCTGTTTGTTTCGGGCAGAGGGAGCGTTGACGGCGCATTCAACACCTTTTTTGAACCATTCGGGTGCTGTTGCATAGCCGATGCTCATCTCTTCGGGAGATTTTCTTTTTGTTTTGATAATTCCCGAGAGGAACTTCTCTTTCAGATTTTCGGTTTCTTTTATTTCGCCTACGGAAATGACACAGGCGAGCGATTCTTTTTCACCGAGTTTCAGTGAAACCGAGCTTTTGTCATAGCTGCCTGCCACCCAGCAGGTGCCGAGACCGAGACGGGTTGCTTCAAGCACAAGCTCCTCACCGAAATAGCCGATTTTTTCGTGCATTTTCGGGTCGTCAGAGTTGCCGATAAGTGCAAAATAGCTTCTTACTCCGCTGAACATACCGTAGCTTTTAATGAGGCTGAAGCAATTTTCACCGTCCTCCATAAGCTTGATTCGGATACCTGAACGAGCCTGAATGTCGGCAATGATGCTGAGCAGAGCAGTTTTCTTTTCATCGCTGATAAGCTCGGGGATATAGGCTCTTCTTGAGATTCTGATATCGGAAGCTTCGAGAAGGGTCATTTTTATTTCCTCATTTCAGCAAGGTCACGGTAGTTGATGAGCTTGATGCCGTGTGCCTCGATGTGCTGTCTTGTTGCGGGGTCTTTGAGAAGTCTGTATTCCCATACCCTGCGCTCCCAGCAACCTGATGCGCCCTTGAGGTCGTCTGTTTCATATGAGGGATGCATATAGGTTTCTGTGATTCCTTCAGGCATACTTGCATAGAGGTCGTAAACGTATTCACGGAATTTTTCGTAGCTTTCGGTCTGAGGCTCATTCCACTCGTTGGGGATGAGGTGGTCGGGCACTGCAACACCGAGTTGCTTGATAAAGCCGACAAGCTGACCGAGTAAAGCGTGAACCATTTCTTTGTCGATATTGATATCGAGCATTGTGTTTGAAAGCTGTGCATCGGAGAAGGATGCGGGGAAACGGAAGGGCAGACCGTATTCCGCGGCGGTCTGAAGAGTCATCTGAAGAAGCTCAAATCTGCCGGTTTCGATGCCGTAGAGGGAGCCCATATGGTTGTCGAGATGTGAGGGGGTAACGAGACCGAGCTTTCTGCAACGTTCGATCTGAGCCTTGATTTCTGCTCTTGCTTCTTCAAGGTCAACGTTCTTTTCAACCTGATCGCTTTCGTGCCACATAAAGCCTTCTTCGTCACGAAGAGAATCTGTGTGTGATGTGTTTACGGGTGCCCAGCGATAGTTTGACCATTCACTTGTGAGAGTGAGGTGAACACCGATTGCATACTGCGGATTTTCAGCAGCGAATTTACAAGCTTCGGGCGCCCAAGCACAAGGAGCCATAATTGTTGCTGAGGTAAGTGCGCTTGCAGGGTCTTTGAAAAGGTCTGCAACAGCGAGGTTTGCACCTCTGCACATACCGAAATCGTCTGCGTTGATAATGAGATATCTGTCCATAATAATTTCCTCTTTTCCTTTATTTATATAAGATCTTTGTATTTGATGATATTGCCTTCGAATTTATCGGCATCGATTTCTTTGTCGCCGATGAATGCCTTGATAACCTGCTTCTTGCCTTTTACGTATTCGGGTTTACCGGGGCAGAAGGGATAAAAGCCGAGCACACCGAAGATATACCAGATAGCGGTTGTGCCGTTATCCTCGTCACCGGGGAAACCGTCGTTTTCATATGAAAAGGCTTCTTTGCAGAGTCTCTCAACCCAATATGCACTCTTTTCAACACATCCGAGAGCTGAATAGATATAGGGGATATGGAAGCTGGGCTGGTTGGAGATTGCACACTGACCGAAGTCGATTGCGGCAAGCTCTGTGATTTCGTGAATCTCACAGTTGTAGCCTCTGATGAGGTAATCGGGCTCGGTTGCGAAGAGTTCGTCGATTTTTGCAATCAGCTTATCCTTGCCTCCGTAAAGCTCGGCAAGACCCTCGATATCGTGAGGAACTGCAAATGAATTTTGCCATGCACTGCCTTCGGTGTAATCTCTGCCCCACATAATGGGTGAGAAATCGGGACGGAAGTTGCCTTTTTTATCCTTGGGTCTCATAAAGCCCGTTTCTTTATCGAAGATGTTTTTATAATAGGTTGCACGCTTGCGGTATTCTTTTTCAATCTTGGTTTCGCCGAGGATTTTTGCAATCTCGGCAATGCACCAGTCACCGTAAGCGGCATCGAGAGTGAGGTTAACGGATTCATGCTGCTCGTCATATGGAACGTAGCCGTATTTGCAGTAGCTTTCGGCACCGTTTCTGCCGAATCTTCTCTCGGGAGGATTGGTTACGGAGTGCTTTATCATACCTTCGAGAGCAACTCGCATTGTTGCCTCGTCGATGAAGCCTTTGACTGCACCGTCTGCGATAACGGCATCAACGAGCGTACTGGGCATACATCCGCACTCGCCGATTGAGAGCCATCTGGGAAGCCAACCGCTTTCTTTATATTCGTTGATAAATGCGGTGAGCATTTCACGAAGCTCATCCTTTGCAACAAGAGCAAAGAAAGGATAAACGGTTCTGTAGGTATCCCAGAATCCGTTATCGGTGTATCTTACACCGCTGTAGGTTTTGCCGTCGTGGGGGCAGTAGTGAATTGCGTTGCCGTTTTTATCGTATTCATAGCATTTGTGAGGATAAAGGAATGCTCTGTACATGCAGGAATAGAACGTGCGAAGCTGTTTTTCATCAGCTGCTTCGATTTTGACTCTTGAAAGATATTCTTCCCAGATGCTTTCAGCTTCAGCCTTGACCTGAGCAAAATCCTTGCCGTCAAGCTCTGAATTGAGGTTATAAACCGCCTGATCGAAGCTGATATATGAAATCGCAAGTTTGATTTCAGTAACTTTATTTTTAAGGCAGATGTGAATACCTGCGTTTTTGCCTCTTGTCTTTTTGCCGCTTCTGAAATTGTTTTTGTTGCTGATAAGAGTTTCGGACGCGTCAACTGAATCCTCGGGGAATTTAACTGCGAGGTATGTTTTGAAGTTGACTGCTTCGCCACTCATATGCATATCGGTTGAAGCAAAAAGAGTGTTTGTTTTCTCATCGAAGCGATAGGAATAATTTCCTGTTACGGGAAGCACCGAAATGAAGTTTTTGCCTTCATCGGAGAAGCTGATGAGTGCAGATGCACCTCTTTCTGTGGGGGAAAGCTCAAAATCACATCTTGAACGAAGAAAACGGGTTTTGAGATAGTAGGGTGAAAGAATTGCTTCTTCGGGTCTGAAGCCTGACCAGCGCTCTTCACCCATACCGCCCATCATATCATTCTGCGGAATAAAAATAAATGCACCGTAGTCGGCAATCCACGGGGAGGGCTGATGGGTCAGGCGGATACCCTCAAGACTGTGGCTGTCGGGATGATAATACCAGCGGATACTGTGCTCCTCGGTCTGGGGAGCAAATGCCGCCATACCGAAAGGTCTCTGCACAAGAGGAAGCGTGTTGCCGCTTGAAAATCTGTGGGTTGATTTGCTGCCTTGTTTCGTGTTAACGAGATTGCAATATTTCATATTTATTTCTCCTTATGCGTAAAGCTGCTGAGGATGTTGATGAGATTATCGGAGCCGAAATGACGGCTTTTTTTCATTTTGAGAAGAAGAGTATCCATGTTTTCAGCGGAATGCTCTGTTTCTTTAGAGTATTTTCGCATCGCTTCAACACGGCTGTGTCTGTTATCGGAATCGGGTTGTGAAGCTCCGAGAAGCAGACACGAAATAACCGAAAAAACAGTAAATTTTGCTTTTGAAAGCAGGTCACTGTCAAATGCGGCGGTCATAAAATAGCGAAAAGTGAAATAAACTGCCAGATGCTCGGCTTCCCATTCGTTTTCGGGAAGAGTGATTGAAAAATCTTCACTGCATTCAATCGCATATTTTTTTGCGTCGGCAAGACTGTCAGACCACTCGGGCTCAAGCTTTTCAAGGCTTTCGAGAAGCTTGAAAGCACCGCTGAGGTTTCGGTTTGCGTGTGATTTGTTTACTGTAACGGGAGCGTAAAAATCATCCGTCACGTCAACTTTTTCACAGATGCCGCAGCGTATATTCTGCTGAATTTCTTTGCAATAACGCAGAAATGCAATCAATCTTTCTGCAATACGGAACTTTCTGTTTTGCAGGATATTTATCGCCGTTTTTTGCGCAGAAAAAAGAATAAAATAGGTTGTCGGGTCAATGCTGTTAGGCTGAATGGGTGTATCTTCTTCAACTGTTTCGAATTCAATCGGGTCGGATGAATCGAAAATCAGCCTTGTCGCTTCGGGGCAAGAGAGCGAAATTCCCGTTTCCTTCCGTGAGCCGAGGTCGGTGATATGTCGGGGGAAAAGAGTGCAGGTTTTGCAAAGGCTCTTCTCTCCAAGCTCAATATAGATTTCGCACAGCTTGTTTTCAAGAAGAAAAGGGCAACGACGATTCTGACAGATAAAAACGGTGTCACCGTCGTCGTCAACCGTCATCGACTTGCGGAGCTTTTCTCCGATTGAACCCTCTGCGAGAGCGTATTTTTCAGTGCTTTCGCTGTCAATAACGATTCCCCAACCTTCACAACAGGAGTCAGGGCATTTATCTGCAATGCACTTGAATTCTTTATAATAAATCGGATAAGTGTTCTTCATAATAATCAGCTTTCATATTCTTATAGATTG
Source organism: Clostridia bacterium (assembly GCA_017630695.1). GTDB lineage: Bacteria > Bacillota > Clostridia > Oscillospirales > Acutalibacteraceae > CAG-177. Next base: position 888 of record JAGBUT010000073.1, on the reverse strand, counting down.
ACTATAAAACAAAACTGACTTAAAGTCAATAAAAAAGAGTCGGAACGGTTCCGACTCTTGATTATTAATTTGTTGTTTACGTAATCAGGTGACAATATCGGCAAACGGATCGTTATGCGTGAGGTCTGCTACGGGATCTGAGGGGGTGGTTGTGGTGGGAGTCTCGTAAACAACGTTGCCGTCAGCGTCGGTTACGTATTCTCCGAAAACGTCTGTGACGGGGTTGCCTTCGGGAATGTAAACTTTAACTGAAATTTCAGTACCCTTTGCGTATTCTTTGTTTTCACGCAGACCGACTGCGATAACTTTACCTGCGCTGCTGTTGCTGTAACCTGTGCGGATTTCAATCTTTTTGCAGACGAAACCGATTTCAGTCAGGCGTTTTTCGGCTTCTTCATATGTCAGACCGACGATGTTATCGGGCAGAGTGATCATTTCAACACCGTCACTGATTGTGAAAATAATTTCGGTGCCTGAAGCGTAGTCACCGGGCACAAGGCTCTGTGCAATAATCATACCCTTGCTGTATTCGTCGCTGTAAGCATACTGCTTTGTAACAGTGAGTTTCTTGATGTTGGGGAAGTTCTCAACTTCATAGAAATTTCTGCCGACGTAGCTGTCGATGCTTATCAGGGATGAGTTGCTCACACCGCTGTTGGGGTTTGTTCCGGGTTTGTCGGATATGACAAGGAAAAGTGTGAGGCAAAGAATACCGATAAGGAACGTTGCCGCTGCACTGAGAAGCATCAGCGGAATGCTTGTAAGCTGGATTTTCTTTTTGGTTGCAGACTTATTTTCACCATCGGATTTCTCTTGCTCGGAAGCATCTGCTTTGCCGATTTTCGGAAGTCTGGGAGGTGTGGCAGGACGCTGATACTGATCGCTCAC
>JAGBUT010000072.1 GCA_017630695.1 Clostridia bacterium | reverse complement strand
GTCATCGGAATTGCGGCAACAATCATAACGATTGCCATAACAGCCGCTAAAATCTTGCTTGTTTTTTTCATTAAAAGCATCTCCTTTACATTTTTGTATATCCGCAAGGATATATTCTGACATAATAATCATATCACCTTTTTTCGGTTTGCACATTGTACTTTAGTGCAGAAATGGAAATTTTTTATATTTTTGCAGTTGCTTGCCGAGAAAGGAAGCTGAATGGCGTTTTATTCGACCGAAGACGTACAAAGGTACGTTGATGGGAGAAAAAACGCCAAATAAACGATAATCTTTTTTCGTTTATGTTTCAGCGACTTTATCGGCAAGCAAAAAGACGGCAGATTGCTCTGCCGTCCGTTTAAAATAAAATTTTAGTGTTTTTCGCCGCAAATGCAAACCTTGTTCATTCCGAAAAGCTTCTGGAAGAAGAGAATAATTTTGAAGAAGAAGTTTCCTGTGTGGCATTTGCATTCGCAATCGCCTGTTTCAAATCCTTCAAAAGTGATGATAACCTGCTTATCGTTGATACGATTAACTTCAGCTACCTGTCCGTTTACTGTTGCAGTAACACCTGTTGCAAACTCTCCGTTTTCATCGCAAGCAACAGCTATAGTAACAGCATACTGCTGATTGGCTGTGAACTTATCGTTTTTGGTTACGTTCACGTTGCCTTCGCCGCGCCACTCAAGACCCTTGATTGAGTAGCCTTTTTTGGCAGGAACGGATGCATCAAAATCGGGTGTTTCGCCGATAACGGGAGCTTCAAGGTCTGTAATCTCAATCTTACCGATAAAGAATGAGGGAACAAGGTCATAGAGTGCTACGATAAGCTGATTGCCTGTGTTGAGAGCAACTGCAACGGGCTTGCCGTCAAGAGTTACGGTAACGTTTGAAGCAAACTCATAACCGCTGTCGCAACGAACACCGATGCTTACATTGTAAATCTCATCAGCTTTGATTTTGTAAGTCTCGCCGATAGCGATACTGCCTACACGCCATTCAACGTAATATTTGCCGTTGGAAGCCATTGTGCTGTAGCCTTTGCCAGCGGGAACGTTTACGGCATGGTCAGGATACGAATCAGCAACAGGCATATTGAAGTTTTTGAGTTCAACGGTGTCGATGACCTTATTGCTTGCAGCAAAAGCTGCCATGGGCATCATTGCAAGAACTGTTACGATTGCAAGAACGATTGCCAGAATCTTGTTTGTTTTTTTCATAAAAAAACATCTCCTTAAATATTTTTGTTTCGTATATCCGCAAGGATACATCTTAACATTGTAATTTTATCACCTTTTTTCGGTTTGCACATTGTACTTTAGTGCAGAAATGAAAATTTTTTTTAATTTTTTTGATTTTTAATAAGCTAAAGCCGTCCTTGTGAATCAAAGACGGCTTTGAAGATATTAGTTGTTTAGGTTTCAGATACCGTTGCCTCTTCGGGTTTTGCCTGCATATTTGCGATAAGGTTATTACGCCTTTCAATCATAGCAGCTGAATCAACGGGTATTCCTCCGTGAATCTCGCCCGGTTCGGCAAAATTAAGTCCTCCCTCATATTCTGACGGGAAATAGCCTTCTTTGGCAAGTTTTTCTCTTTGCTTAAGAACTTCCATAACGTATTCGTGCTGCGGATTGTTGAAATCCCAGAACAGATACGGAATAATCATCATAACGAAGCCAACAAGGTCAAATATCAGCGGTACTGCAAGGATATTGAATCTTGCAGAATCTATATAAAGAACGTCCCAGTTTGAATTGAATCCGTTTCTGAGAATGATTACGGGTATTATCAGGCTGACAAACGTTGTAACGGGAGAAATAATCCAATTGAAAACTCCGCTGAAATTCTCAAGACGCTCACCTGAAAGATACATCTGATAGTCGTTCTTTCTGACACCCATATCACCGTCGGCAACATCGGGGATTGAATTTGCAAGGCCTTTGAAGAATTCACATGCAAAAATTACGATGCCGCATAAATTCTGTTTTGTCGGGAAAGCCATAATCGTCAGCATTTCAGCTACGGCACTGACTGCACATATTATAAGCTTTATGATTTTCAGGCTTCTGTATGAAAAACGTTTTACAAAGTACGGTGCAACAAAGCTGAGAGGTGTTGACCTGAAGCTCATCAGCGTTTTCATCAGACCGTAAATTGCACATTGGGTATACATTCTGAACGAGAAGAAATACATAACGTTTACAATGCTTATCATTCCGTTGCCGAAAGAGTCAAGCAGTGTGGAAATAGTATTCAGCCAGTTATATTTGTTTTTCATAACCTGAGAAATACCGTACCACAAGGATATCTTCTGCTTTTTTTCGAGCGGAGGCTGGGGAATTCTTTCTGAAATATTTCTGACACTCAGCAGTGTCAACGCTCCCATAGGAATAAACACTGCGGGAATAACAAACTTATAAAACCTTATATCGCTGAAGGCAATTCCGAAAATCGGAATTATAACGTCAAATATATTCTTTACAAAATGTGAAAGTTTTACAGGCCAGGTTCTGACAAGCATTCTTTCGTGGGGATTGGGTGAAATATTCTGAGTGCACTGTTCAATAACATTATCAAACGGGAACATATCATATACCATAAACAGAAGATATGCCATCCACATTCTGTCTTCAACAAGCTTCACATTATATATCGGAAGCCAGCCGATAAGGATAATCATTACGGCCTTCTGGAAAAAGTTTGAGAACAGCACGTATTTATATCTGCCGTATTTCGGAACAAGCTTCTTTCTCCAGAGAATATTACGGAAACCGCCGTATGCATTCACAAACAGCTGTATGCCGAATATTTTAAGAAAGCTTCTTGCGCTCACACCGTTTATTCCGTTAAGAACTTTAGCCAACTGCAAGGGAAGAAGTGCAGAAGAGTCGAACAGTATCATATACAATCCGACTAAAGAAACCGCACCGTAAAAAGCAAGAAGTTTTCTCTCTGTTTTCTTTTCAAGAATGCCGAGATTATCGTTAACAAACCAGTTGAGAACATTCCACAGATAGGTCAGCGGAAGTCCGATAAGAGTAATGACGGAAAACGCAAGATAAGGTAGCTTATAATGGTACATTATGATAAAACACGATGCACTGAAGCCAAGATATTCAAGAGGAGATTTGATGCTGTAATTCATTCCGACGCCAAAAAATACCGTCAGATACTCTTTGAACGGAACGTAGTTTCCTTTTTCTCTGTCAGGTTC
>JAGBUT010000071.1 GCA_017630695.1 Clostridia bacterium | reverse complement strand
CCAAGACGGATTTCGAGGTCGAAATCAAATCCGCTGTCGAAAATGTTCTTGCCGAGCAGACCGTACTCACGAGCCTGATAGATTGCGTGCTGAAGTCTCTGAACAGCGATGGGATATTCTGCACGAACATAAACATAACCTTCGGTTGCGCCTGTTGCGTAACCGCAGATTGTCATAGCTTCGATAAGGCAATGGGGGTCACCTTCAAGAACTGAACGGTCCATGAATGCGCCGGGGTCGCCTTCGTCAGCGTTACAAACAACGTACTTCTGGTCTGCTGAGTTAGCTGCTGTGAAGCTCCACTTGAGACCTGTGGGGAAGCCGCCGCCGCCTCTGCCGCGGAGACCTGAATCCTTAACGACCTGAACAACTTCTTCGGGCTTCATTTCGGTAAGAACCTTACCGAGAGCCTGATAACCGTCCATAGCGATGTATTCATCGATATCTTCGGGGTCGATAAGACCGCAGTTACGAAGAGCAACTCTCTTCTGGGTCTTGTAGAAGTTTGTGTCGTTGAGGGAAACAGTCTTGCCTGCTTCTTCAACGATGCTTTCGTCAACATCCTTGTAAACGAGTCTGTCAACGAGACGGCCCTTGAGAAGATGCTCTGAAACGATTTCAGCAACGTCCTTCTCTTCAACTCTGCTGTAGAAAGTGCCTTCGGGGTAGATGATAACAACGGGACCGAGAGCGCAGAGACCGAAGCAACCGGTCTGAACGATTTTTACTTCGTCCTGAAGACCGTTCTTCTCAAGCTCTTTCTCGAAGGTGGACATAAGTACCTTACTGCCTGAAGAAGTACAGCCGGTACCGCCGCAAATCAAAACGTGAGAACGAATCATATTACTTTAAACCTCCATTATGAGATAGCGTTGGTGATTGTGTATTCCGAAATGGGAGCGCCGCCTTTGAGATGCTTCTCAATAACTTCTGCAGCCTTTTCGGGGGTCATCTTGATGTAAGTAACCTTTTCTTTGCCTGCTTCAAAGATTTCAACAACGGGCTCAAACTGGCAAACGCCGATGCAGCCTGTCTGTGAAACCATAACCTTGTCTGCGAGACCTGCGTTGCTTACGCCTTCAACAAAAGCGTTGAGAACGGGTCTTGCACCTGCTGCGATGCCGCAGGTAGCCATACCTACAACAACTCTGATGTCGCCGCTACCTTCACGAAGAACAACCTTATCCTTCATCTTTTCTCTGATAGCAGCAAGTTCAGCCAATGATTTCATAATATCTATCCTCTCTTTAAATATTAAACGGGTTTATATTGAATCATAGCCTTCAATAAGATAGGCTTCAATCCATTTGATAACTTCATAGGTATCCAGCGGAACGTCACCGAGCACTTCGCGAAGCTCTTTGGTATCAAGCTCAACCTTTCCGCTTTCAAGGTGATGCTCAAAACGCCACTCGATATCGGGCGAGCCCTGAATCAGAGCCGTAACGGTTGAAACAATGTCGCCCAGCGGAGTGAAATCGAGGTGATTTTTGAAAAACACCGCCGTAACCTTTGTGCCGCAGTTTGCAGGGTCAACCTGCTCGCTGACGGATTTGATTTCCACCGAGCCTCCCGTCTGCTCTGCCGCGAGCTTGAGCAGGGGAATGCCGAGACCGACTTTTCGGGTTGTACGGGTTGTGCAGAAGGGGTTGATGACGTTTTCGACCATCTCTTCACTCATTCCGCAGCCGTCATCCTCAATCTCAAAGGTGAGAGTGGTTTCGGTTTCGGTGATTTTTATTAAGACGTTCTTTGCTTTTGCTTTGACTGAATTCTGAGCAATATCAAGAACGTTCAGTGATAACTCTTTCATAAGCTTTTCAGCCTTTCAAAAAGTGCTTTGCGGATATCTTCGGGATTTTCACTGCATTCGAGCTCAAAGCAGTTGAGTCTGCCGCTGATATCCCAAAGATAATGGGCATCCGACGAAACAACAAAGGGTTTTGCCTTCAGCAGTTCAAATCTTTTTTCATATTCGGGTCGCTTATCACCGTCGTGATATTCGGCGCAGGGGAAGAACGGAAACTCGGGGAAAACACCGAGCGTTGCAACGATACCGTTTGCCTCTCTGTCGATATGAGCAGGGTAGCATATACCTGAAAAGCTTTCCACAAGAGAAGGAGCTTCGTCGATGGTAATAGTCGTTGCGTTGGAGAGGAGGTTTTCTTCAATTCCGATAACCTCATCGTTTTCGTTCATTATCATCTGCTGACCGAAGATGTCAACTCGGTTTCTGAACGGTATGCGTTTTTCGTTGACAGCGTCATCGAATTTCATCGCATCTTCAAGCTTTTCGAACAGACAAACGAGGTGAATATCCTCTGCTGTTGTCAGCTCCATACCTGCAACGGGGATGATTCCGTTAGCCTCGGCTGTTTTGAAGAATGCGGGACAGTTGCGGCAGGTGTTATGGTCGGTAAGAGCCATAATATCAAGCTTTGCAACCACACCCATACCTGCGATGTTGTTAGGGGTCATATCATCATCACCGCAAGGGGATAAGCAGGAGTGAATATGAAGGTCGTAATAATACTCTTTCATATCAGAGGTTCCCGAAAAAGGTTTTTGCCGTTTCAAATGCAGGCATCTGACAAGAGAGAACGTTGATTCCCTTTGCCTGTGCGGTTTCGGCAACAGCTTTATCGAGCTGAACGCCCTCCGCAAGAATGATGCAGGCAACGTCGGCAAGAGATGCAACGGCAACGATGTTTATGTTTGACATAATCGTTATCCAGGCATCGTCAGCTTTTGCTCTGCCCATAACCCAGCTGAGCAAATCACCGATATATACGCCTTGAATTTCTCTGTCACCGTCGGGGAGAGAGATGATGCCGAAGCCTTCAAGCGAAGCGAGTTCACTTACTTTCATCGCCGTCACCTCCGTTTCGGGCTTCAAGATACTTTTT
>JAGBUT010000070.1 GCA_017630695.1 Clostridia bacterium | reverse complement strand
TTATAATCTTTATAAAATGAGGCGCTTATTATGAAATCAAAGATCATCAAATCAATTTCAGTATGTCTTGCCGTTATGGTGCTCCTCGGCGTTTTCCCTTTTAAAGTGTCGAATGCTTTTGAAGAAATCAGCCAAGTCAGGTCTTTTGAGGATTTAAACGAAGAGTATGATAAATTTGTTTATCTCGGAATTGAAGCATATGAAGAAAATATTGACGGAAAACTGAGTCTTACCGACTACTATGTTGATGCGGGAGACTGGATTTATTACAGACTTTATATCAAATCGGATTTGTATATAGGTATCAGCAAGCTGTACACTTCGTTTGACAACAACTTCTTCGACGTTAGAGTTTGTACTGAAGAACCTGTTATCGGTCCCTTGGGTTACGAAAGAAACAACAACGTTTCAGCAATTGTTAATCCTGATCATCCGATGGTAAAGGACAACGGAACCAAGCAGATTCTTTCTTCAACTCCTGCAACGGAAGACCATCTGGTCAGAAATTTTTGCCGTTTTGATGAGTATATGCTGGAAGGTATCGATATTGTTATTAATCAGTTGACAAAAGACACCTTGGCAGGTGCGAAGGCAGACGTTTACACTTCGGATGAGTGGATTCTTGAGTGGAAAGTGCAGGTCAGAGAAGACCTTGCTTTAGGAGCGAAGGGCAAATCACAGATTTATAAAGAAATGTTCAAATACTGTACCAATGCTGATGAACGTTCTGAAGCCGCCAGACACCCTGGTGATATCAGAATTGCAGATTCAGAAGAAAGCACTCCTCTTTTGGAAAATGCACCGACTTTTACCAACACAAGACCTATGCACATCAATTATGAAGTTATAAATGACTTTATCGTTGACGATGCGGAATTGGAATTCACTGTCGGAAGAAATCCGTACCATGATGATTATCCCCACGAGTGCCGTGAATTAATTGAGACAGAAAGGGTTGAACCTTCCTGCGGGAAAGCGGGATATGCAATATATCGATGTGACTATTGCGGTGACGTAACATATGAAACGTTGCCTGCAAAAGAACACGTAGCGGGTGATTGGGAGGTTAAATTCAGAGACCCTCCGTTTTCAACAACAGAAGAGGTTCAGAAATGTGACTTGTGCGGAGTTACTCTGAAAACGGATAAATTAGCCATAGATATTTTTTCGCCCGAATCTGCAGTTTTGAATGTTGGCGACAGCATCTGGCTTGAGGCTGAAGTGTCAGGAGAATTGCCTGAAGGAGCCAAAATGATATGGACTAAAGATAACGGCAATTTTGATTTCGCTGAGTTTTCGGATGATGGAAAGAGTTGCAAAATCACTTGTCTTGACGACGGAACAACAGTTTTCAGCGCCGGCATAGTTGACTTGAGAGGCAACGTAATTATTGTTGATAAACAGGAATTTGTTGCAGAAGAAAAAGTTGAAGAAGAAATCCCCGATGAGGAAACTCCCGAAGAGGAAACTCCCGACGAGGAAACTCCCGAAGAAGAAATCCCCGAAGAGGAAACTCCCGATGAGGAAAGCTTTCTGCAAAAATTACTTGCATTGATAAAGGATTTCTTTAATAAGATTTCGGCGTTCTTTACATCGTTGTTCAGTGTGTTCGGTTAAAGATTATAACCAAAAGGCTTGCAGATATCTGCAAGCCTTTCTTTATTATATGTCGAATTTATTTTGTTCTGGGACAGGTTGATAACTCCGTTTTCGTCTGCGAAGGGCGAGAAGATATCGTTTTCATAAACTTTTCTTTCTTTTTGCACCAAAAACACCGATTCAGACCTTTTTCTTTGTTTTGCCCGGACAGAGGGTTTTGATGAAATTGCCGTTGAGGTCAACCGCTTCAATGTCGGAGTAGTTGTTGTCGGTGAGCCATTTTGTCCAGCGTGCTTCCATTTCTTCCTCGTAAAGAACGGGTTTATAACCTGCACGCAGGTAGCTTCTCAATGCGGCAACTCTGAATTCCTGAGTGTCGAGTGTGCAGGCGGTGCAGCCCAATTCAAAAAGGACTGCGGCGACGCAGTCTGCAATATATTTGCCGACTCCCTGACCCCTGTGGTCGGGACTTGCAGAAACCATGTGGAGATAACCCATGTTGTTCTCTCTGAGAAGAATGGTCATTGTTGCCATTGTTTCGCCTTCTTTTTCAACAAAGAAAACGTTTTCGGGAGCATAACCCTCTCTGCCCGAAATTCTCTCGGCAAAGGTTTGCTCAACTTCAACCTCGTTGTCACGGAGAATGCCTTCCTTGCAAAGGTCAAACCAGATTTTTCTGTCCTGCTCCGTGCCGTCATATTTGCGCAGAGTGAATCTGCCGCAGTTTTCGGGGTATGATGCAGGTTTTACTTTATAAATCATTTTAAGATGACTCATAATTGCACCTCCGTGCCTGATAGTTGGCTTGATTTTATCACATCAAAAAATTTAAAGCAAGAGCAATCAGCAAAACTTGTCAACGCAAACAATAATTCTGCCTCTTTTTGAAACCGCCGAGCAATCGGTGACGATTATCCGTCCTTTTCTGCGAAAAACAATCTTGTCGCCGGCGGAAATCCGCTTGTCGGGTTTGTTGCATTCAAGGTCATTGACGAAAACAATGCCTCCCTCAACGGCGGCGACGGCATCGCTGCGTGAAACTCTGAATGCGTTTTTGATAACGCTGTCGAGCCTCATTGAAGAAACTGTGAAGCTGTCGGGCGCTCCCTGCGCTTTTGTGCCTTCCCGTGCCGTTGACGGGTCAATGATTTTTGCTTTCAGACTGCCTCTGCCCGCTTTTACAAGATTTTCGCAGATGAAAGGCGCAATTTTTGAGAGCACCGCAACCCTGCAGCCCGATTCGCTCACAACGATATCACCCGTCATTTCTCTTTTGATGCCGAGCGACATGAGTGCGCCGAGATAGTCACGGTGGGTGAGCGCAGGCGAAAATTTGTCTTTTTCAATTTCAACAACCGAAATCGGGTCGGCTTCGGGACATTGCTCAAAATAGCCGCAGATATCGTTGCTGTCAACGTATTCGGGCAAAAACAGAGCAACGCTTCGCTCGGAATCGTCAAATCCGCCGTAAAAAACCATCTTCACGTCGGGATATTCGCTTTTTAACGATGCAACAACAGAGCGCTCCCTCATATCGAGAAAAACGCTGTTTGTTATCATTG
>JAGBUT010000005.1 GCA_017630695.1 Clostridia bacterium | reverse complement strand
GAGTCAAATCGCATTGTGAAGAAGGGGAGAGCACGTTTGTAAGTGCCTCTGCCTGCCTTTGACTTACCTGCCTTGATGCGGATATATGCGGATAATTCGGGATAATCGTTAACTGCCCAGGCATAAACTCTGTCAGGGCTCTTGAGAGTCCAGTTATGAATCTCTTCGTGACCCTGCTTGTTGAGTGTGCTGATACCGCTTGAAAGCAGGTAGAAATAGCACTTAACAAGGAGCTTCTTGGTTTCTTCGTCTGCAGGAGCTTCTTTTGCTGTAAGAAGTGATGACATTTTGAGAAGAGTCATCATAAATGCAGCGAATACTGCGGGCTTCTTTGCAACGCCTTTCATTGCGGGCAATGTTGCGGGGCCGATTTTTCCTTTGAAGAATGCGTTCATTGTTTCAATGCTCTTGAATTCGAGTTCAATGTGAGCATTTGTAGCAACCTTATCAGTGTGACAAAGCCATTCGCCGCTGTTAACAACGAAATGTGTTGAATACTTTCCGTCGGGAGCGTCGGGGTCTTTTGCGCTGACCTGAATAACTGCGTGAGCGTGCTCAAACTTCTTTGCAAGTTTGGGATCGTCCATAGCAATTGTCTTGATAAGGGGAAGAACTGCACAAAGGAAAATTTTATTGGTTAAAAATTCTTCTCTCGAAGCCATATAAATCATTCCTTTCAATTAATCGGGATTTGAAGCGGTCGGTTTCGCCTTCACAAAGAGGAAGTGCATTCTATACACAGCCGAATGAGAAAGTCAAAATCCAATTACAGATTTAAGATTAGTTTCGCTTTCGCAAAGAGGGAAGCGTATTTTTATACGCGACCGAATGAGAAAGTGAAAATAACTTAAATTATGCTTCGTCGTCCCAGTCGTCGTCAAGCTCGAAGTCCTTACCCATAACTTCACGAACTGCATCGATAATACCGTTCTGGTCGATACCGAGAGCAGACATAATGTCCTCGTGAAGACCGATGGGAGCAAACTTGTCGGGGATACCGAGCTGCTTGAATGCACAGCCCTTACCTGCTTCAACGATAACCTCTGCAACTGCGCTGCCGAGACCGCCGATAACGTTGTGGTCTTCAACTGTGATGATGCGGCGTGTATCCATAACAGCCTTGATGATAGCTTCCTTATCGATGGGCTTGATTGTGTGCATGTTGAGCACTCTTACCTTAAGACCGTCGTTTGTTTCAAGGAACTTTGCTGCCTGATATGCCTGGAATACGCAAGAACCGCAAGCGATAACAGTGATGTCTGAACCTTCGTTAATTGTAACAGCCTTACCAACTTCAAAGCCGTAATCGGAGCTGTCGTAAAGAACACGGTCGAAACCTCTGTTGATACGGATGTAGTAGGGGCCGAAGTTATCATATGCAGCGTGAACTGCGTTGTAGGTTTCAAGACCGTCAGCAGGGCAGATAACTGTAAGGTTGGGGATTGAACGGCAAACTGCGAGGTCACAGATTGCGTGGTGAGTTGAGCCTGCCTGACCGAATGATGTACCTGCGTGAGTAGCGATAACTTTTGCGTTGATGTTCTGATAGCAGATATCAGTGTGAAGCTGGTCAGCACTTCTGAGTGAAGCGAAAACCGAGAAGGTTGAAAGGAAGGGAACAAGACCTGCCTTTGCCATACCTGCGGCAACGCCGAACATATTCTGTTCTGCGATACCTACGTTGAAAAATCTTTCGGGGAATTTCTCGCCGAACATACCGATTTTTGTTGATTTACCAAGGTCAGCTGTAAGAGCTACAACCTCGGGATGCTTTTCGCCAAGCTCGCAGAGAGCCTTACCGTAAATTTCAGCAGTTGAAAAAGCGGTTGATTCTGCAGCTGTGTAGGTTAATCCTCCTGCCATGATCAGATGCCCTCCTTTTCTGCGCGAGCTACGCGCTTTGCATAGTGTTTCTCGAGACTTGCCTTTGCAAGTTCATATTTTTCTTCGTTGATAGCACCATAATGCCACATGAAGTTATCTTCCATAAAGTCAACGCCTTCGCCCTTGATGGTGTCAGCGATGATCATAACGGGTTTGCCACTCTTGTTTTCGAGAGCAAAGTCGATTGCTTCTGCAAGCTCGTTGAAGTTATGGCCGTCAACAACCTTAACGATGAAGCCGAAAGCTGCCCACTTGTCTGCAAGGGGTTCAAGAGCCATAACGTCCTCTGTTCTGCCGTCGATCATGCACTTGTTGCGGTCAACGAAAGAAATGAGGTTGTCTGCCTTGAAGTGAGCAGCAGCCATAGCTGCTTCCCAGTTTGAACCTTCGTCAAGTTCGCCGTCGCCCATGATGCAGAATGTCTTGTAATCTTTACCGAGAACTCTTGCGGCAAGAGCTGTACCGAGAGCGATGGGGAGACCGTGGCCAAGTGAACCGGTTGAAGCATCGACACCCTTAACTTTGTTGGAGTCAAGGTGGATACCCATTGTTGAGTTGCTGAGGTTGAAGGTCTTGAGCTTTTCTTTGTCGTCAAAACCAACGTGGCAAACAAGGCTTGCAAGAGCAACGCCTGCGTGACCCTTACTGAGGATGAAGCGGTCTCTGTCTTCCCACTGGGGATCTTCAACCTTGTAGTTCATATACTTGTAGTAGAGAATGGCGAGCATATCCATAACGCTCATACCGCCACCGATGTGAGCACTGCCTGCCCAGTATGTGGTGTTGAGGCAGAGCTGACGGAGCTCGTAAGCCTTTTCTTCAAGAGCAAGCCATTCCTGTTTTGTTAATGCCATAGGAATATTCCTCCTTCATAATGTTTATAAATCAGCGGATAACACCGCTTAAGTTACCTGATCAGTTAATCAACCGAGTTCGGGATGATTCTTGCGAACAGCCTTGAATGCATCTTCAGCAACTTCGATTGTGAACTTGATGTCCTCATCGGAGAGTGAAGCGTTGATGAAGTGGTTGTGATGGTTGGTCATATAAACGCCTCTCTTAACAACCTCTGCAATCCATTCCTGATGGAGCATAAGTGAATCGTCATCCTTAAGCATCAGGTAGAAGAGTGCGGGTTCGCCGGAAACGTTGAGGTTGAAGCCGTTGTTTGCGGCAGCAGCCTTGAGACCATCTGTGAGCATCAGGCCCTTTTCAAGACAAATCTTGGGAAGGTCAATCTTCTTCATCTTTTCGATACAAGCGATAGCTGCAGCGAAGGGTACAGCGCTCATCCAATAGCTGCCTGTGTAGGTAAGACCGCTGATTGAACTCTTGAGCCAATCCTTACCGCAGAGTGCGGAAACGTTCCAGCCGTTAGCGAGAGCTTTGCAGAAGCAGATAAGGTCAGCTTCGATGCCGTAGAAGTGGTCGGAGCCTGCAAGGTCAAGTCTGAAACCGCAACGAACGTCGTCTACGATAAGAACGATGCCCTTTTCTGTGCAGAGCTTACGAACCTTCTGCCAGTAACCTTCAGCAGGAAGAACGTTATCAAGGAAATTGCCGTGCATATAAGGTGTTGAGATGAAAGCGGCGATTTCGCCTTCGTTTTCAGCAACGATTCTTTCAAGATCCTCAAAATCGTTCCATTCAACGTAGAGGTTGTTTGCAACGTCCTCGGGGATAACACCGGGATAGTCAATCTTCTGGCACCAGGGTGCAACACCGTGGTAGTAGCCTTTAACGAAGATAATCTTTTTCTTGTGAGTAGCAGCTCTTGCGGTCATGATAGCGGCGGTTGTTGTGTCGCCGCCGTTCTTTGCGAAGAATGCCCAGTCGGCAGAAGCAACGGTATCAACCATAAGCTCTGCAAATTCGATGATTTTTGTTGAGGGAGCAGTAACGCAGTTTTCGATTTTCATCTGCTCCATAACAGCTCTGTCAACGTCGGGATCGTTATAACCGAGAACGTTAGGACCGTATGCGCACATATAGTCGATATATCTGTTGCCGTCAACGTCCCAGAAATATGAACCTTCAGCTCTTTCGCTGAAGAGGGGGAAAGCTGAAACGGGAATGCAGCAGCCTTCTGCAGGGCCCTGATGACCGTAAAGACCTGAAGGGATTACTTTTGCTGCTCTCTGGAAGAGTTCAGCGCTTCTGTTGTGTGTGTTGATTTTCATACTCATATCCTCTTTACCTCCTTATGCAAGATACAGAGCAACTCTGTCGAGAATTCTGTTGAGGTTGTCGAGCATTGAAATCATGCCCTTCATAACGATATCACCTGAACCTACGCAGGCAATTGCGTTAACGTTGCCGTCAAAGAGATCTCTTGCAAGCTCGATTGAGCTGAATTCCATAATAGCTCTGGGGTTGTCACTTGCCTTTTTGATGCCGAGAAGGCGATGGTCTTTAACTCTGATGGTTGTTGAAGCTGCACCTTTGATGCTGAATGAGATTTCGCCGTCAACCATATTTTTTGCTGAGAACTTACCGATTTCATCGTTGTTACCGATCTGAGCGATAGCAACAGTGATGGTATTGAGAAGAAGAAGGGTGCTGATTCTGAAGAAATCAGGATCCTTGAGATCTTCGGGATCGGGACGCATATATTTTGCGAGAAGATCAGTCAGCTTTGTAAAGCTGTTGAGAAGGAATCCGATGTGATGGAATCCCTTTGAGGGAATAGGTGTTACTGTGCCGTCGATAAGTCCGTTGAACTTCTCGCATGAGCTGAAGGGGAGCTTAACGTCACACTTGGTGCAGCCCTGCTCCATTCTGCATCTTCCGTTTTTGAAGGTGATAGTAGCGCTGGGGCCACCCTTTACTTCAAAGCCGATGGAAATGGGCTTCTTGTTTGTAAGCAGACTGCTTGCCTCGGGAGCGAGCTCACAGAGGTTTTCGAGGGAACCGAGAACTGCGTAAAGATTGATGTACGCAAGGGTTCTTGAATCAGTCATTTTTGTTTCCTCCTTTTAATATCAAAGCAAGAGTCAAATCCCTTGCCTGTATATAATCAATTTATTTTATCATATACATTGTATAATGTCAACAAAATCAAACTGTATTTTTAACGGTTTATGGTGAATTTTTGGATTAAAAACGAAGAAGAATGCGTTGGTTTTTGATAAGAAATTGACCGTTTGCAAACTGAAAATGAATTTTTCGTTAAAAGCATTGACATTTTTCTGAAAATATGCAACTAATAATAGTGTAGAAATATGCTACGGAGGGACTCGATATGAAAAAATTAATTGCAATTATCGGTGTTTTTGCAACGTTGTTTGCTTTCGCATCTTGCAGACAGCTTACACCTGAAGAAGCTGATGCATCAAGAGAAGCTGCTCGTTCAATTGCCGTTTCAAAATATGAAAAGAAGATTGAAGAATCTCTTAAACATGAAGAAGAGATTTATAAAGAAAAGACCAAAACCGTTGCAGGGCTTGGCAAAACTGAATACGGCAAGAAGATTGTTTACAGAAGCAAAAATGAAATCTGGGCATCAAAATATTACGTTGCCTATATGGATGAAGACGGCAAACTTGATTATATTATTCAGTACAACTATTACCCCAGCGTAGAGAACTATGAATTTGACGTTGAGAAATTTAAAAAGAGCAAAGATCTCGATGAAACCGATGACGATTTAAGACTTATAATTTTTAGACAAGAGGTTGAAAATGGTATGGGAGTTACTTATGACCAGTATCTTGCAGACCTTGAATTCCGAGGCTTTGAGATTATTAAATAATCAGGAGGACATAATGAAGAAAATATCAGCTTTGCTTGTTGTATTTGCGATGATTTTGGCTTTTACTTCTTGCAGTGGCAAGAATAATCCCGAAGAAACAACAGCTCCTGTTCAAAGCACCACTGAAACAACAACGATTGCAGTTTCAGGCAAAACCATTATGCTCAAGGATAATGATTCTCTTGATTTTGTTGAGTTAATCACGGATACGGAAAACATCGGTATGAACATTATGATTTATAAGTTTTTCGATACCGAGGCTGAATACGTTGCTGCAAAAGAAAAAGGCAGTTATGATAACTACACGTTCATTTCTGCAATTGATACAAACCGCCAGATTATATACAGCGACAGCGAAACAATAAAGGGTATGCCTTATGAAGAGCTTGTTCTTCTTGCAGGAAAAGCAGAGGGCTACACCATCATTCCCACAGCAGAATAAAACCAAAAGAAAAAGGCTTGTACGGATTTCGTACAAGCCTTATTTTTTATTCTTCTGTTTCGCCTTCTATGTTTTTGATTGACGGAAGATTCCAACGGAAAACCGTTGCAAGCATTCTGATAATCATAACGGAGCCTGCACCGATGAGGGTTGCAACCGTTTGCGAGAATATGTTGTACTCGAGCAGATAAGAGTAAATCAATGCGCCGAGAATTGCCGCAAGAGCATAAACTCTTCTGTGCAGGATTATTGATACTCTGCCTGCAAGCACGTCTCTCAGCACACCGCCGCCGACGCCCGTAAGCACCGCAACGAAAACGGAGAGAAATGCGTTGTCGCTGAAACCGCATTCAGCCGCAGTGTTGATACCCGTTACAACAAAAACCGCAAGACCGAGCGAATCGAATATGTTGATTACCTGAGAGTAGATATCGAAATGCCTGACGATTTTTTTGCCCGTAAAATATGCAAGAACGAACACCGCAACGGAAGTTATCAGTGCCGTCAATGCGTAAACGGGATTTCTGAATGCCATAGGAGGCAGATGGCCGAGAATGATATCGCGCAGAATACCGCCGCCGACAGCTGTTACCGTGCCGAGCACGATTGCACCGAGAATATCAAATTTTTTCTCTATTGCCGTTATGACACCCGTTATGGCAAAGGCGATGGTACCGATTATTTCAATGATGAAAAAAATGGTATCGATATTCAACGTTTTTCCTCCTCGTTAGTTGTGTGTGACAGAATCAGTCGGTTTCGGGTTGTTCTTTTGTTTTTGTGCTTTTTCTTTTTCTCAAATCGGCAAAGAAATCCGTCAGCAGGCAGGCGCATTCCTCCTGCATAAAGCCCGAAACAACCTCGGGTTTGTGATTATAGGGCAAATCGAACAGATTAACCACCGACCCGCAGGAACCTGCTTTGTAGTCCGATGCACCGAAAACAAGGCGGCGGATACGGGAGTTTATGATTGCTCCCGTACACATCGGGCAGGGCTCGAGAGTGACGAACATTTCGCATTCCCAGAGTCTCCAGCCGCCGAGCTTTTTGCACGCAAGGTCGATGGCTTCGATTTCAGCGTGGGCAAGAGCGTTTTTGCGGATTTCACGGCGGTTGCGTCCGACGGAAATCACCTCGCCGTTGCGGACTATTACCGCACCGACGGGTACTTCCAGCTCCGAAGCTGAAATCTTTGCCTGCTCGATTGCAAGATTCATAAAATCAAAATCTGTCATAATCTTATCTGAGTTTGATAGGGTCAACGTGCCAGATGTCACGGGCATAATCGTTGATTGAACGGTCAGCGGCGAAGATGCCTGAACCTGCGATGTTCATAAGTGACATTCTGTTCCACTTATCTGCATCACCGTGAAGTTCGATAGCAAGTTTATTCTTGCTTCTGTAATCGGCAAAGTCGGCGAGAGCCATATAGGGATCGTGATGAACGATTGCACCGCTGATTTCACCGAAGGTCTTACCACCGATGCCCTTATTGATGAACTCAATAACCTGATGGATTTCAGCGTTATTGTGGTAGTAATTGATGGGAGTATAGCCGCTGCGTCTGAGCTCGGTAACTTCTTTGGTATCCATACCGAAAATGATGATGTTTTCTGCACCGACTGCTTCGTGGATTTCAACGTTTGCACCGTCCATTGTGCCGAGGGTGATTGCACCGTTCATCATCAGTTTCATATTACCGGTACCGCTTGCCTCCGTACCTGCAAGAGAAATCTGTTCGCTGATATCAGCGGCAGGCATAAGAGCTTCAGCCATAGTAACGTTATAGTCTTCCATATAAACGACCTTGAGTCTGTCTTTGACGTCGGGATCGTTGTTGATGAGGTCTGCGAGAGCACAGATGAACTCAATAATTTTCTTTGCCATAAAGTATCCGGGAGCTGCTTTTGCACCGAAAATATAGGTGTGAGGAGCAAAGTCAGCGTTGGGATTTGCCTTGATTTCAAGGTAGTTTGCAAGAATATTGAGTGCGTTGAGGTGCTGACGCTTATATTCGTGAAGTCTCTTGACCTGAACATCAAATACGGAATTGGGGTCGAGAGAAATGCCTGTTTTTGCTTTAACGATTGCGGCAAAATTCTCTTTGTTTGCGAGCTTGATTTCACCGAGTCTGTCAAGAACAGCTTTGTTGTCTGCAAAATCACGAAGCTTTGTAAGTTCGCTTCCGTTATAAATGAAGCCGTCACCGATAAGCTCGGTCAGATAGCTTGTGAGCTGGGGGTTAGCCTGGCAGAGCCAACGTCTGTGAGCAATACCGTTTGTAACGTTTGTGAACTTTTCGGGTTCAAGAGTGTAGAATTCATTGAAAACAGTGTCTTTGAGAATCTGGCTGTGAAGCGCTGAAACACCGTTGACCTTGTGGCAGACTGCAACGCAGAGGTTTGCCATTCTGACAGTGCCGTTTGATACGATTGCCATTCTTTCAACTCTGCCTGCATCGCCCGTTGCTTCCCAGATTTTTCTTCTGAAGCGGTTGTCAATTTCTTTGACAATCTGATAAATTCTGGGAAGAAGGCGCTTGAAGAGGTCTTCGCCCCAGCATTCAAGAGCTTCTGCCATAACGGTGTGGTTTGTGTACGAAAAAATTTCGCCTGAAATTTTAAAAGCCAACTCAAAATCCAACTTATATTTTTCGCACAAAATACGTATAAG
>JAGBUT010000069.1 GCA_017630695.1 Clostridia bacterium | reverse complement strand
GCATCGGCACCCAGCTGACCATAAAGCTGTCAGCTTCCATATGCTGAAAATTGAACATCATATTAAGGGTCTGCTTGGGACCTTCTTTGATGAATCGAAGAGCAAGTTCGGGAGTCATCATCGGAGCTTCGCCGACTGTCATACAGTCATAATCATCGGTAACTTTTCTGAATTCGGTAAGATATTCATCAAGTCTCGGTCCGCACTTATAATGCTCCATACCGCAGGCAACGGGAATCGGGAAGCCGTTGGGCAGACCGTCTTTCTTCGAAATAAAGGTGATAACGTCCTCACGGAAACCGTCAACACCCAAATCAAGCCAGAATCGGATGATATCCTTGATTTCTTCGCGTACCTTGGGGTTATCCATATTAAGATCAGGCTGTTCCTTGGCAAAAAGAGTAAGATACCATTTGTCAAGGTTTTCGTTATAATGCCAACCGGGACCTGCAAAGGTAGAAAGCCAGTTATTCGGAGGCTTTTTGCCACCTGATTTCTTGCCTTCACGCCAGAAATAATAATCGTGATAAGGGTTATCTCTGCTTTTTTTGCTTTCAATAAACCATTCGTGTTCATCGGAAGTGTGGTTGATAACCAAATCCATAATGATTTTAAGACCCTTGCCGTGAGCCGCATCAAGCAATTCCTTGAACTCTTCAATCGTGCCGTATTCGGGAGCAATCGATCTGTAATCGGCAATATCATAGCCGTAATCGTGCTGGGGTGATTTATAAAGCGGTGAAAACCATATTGCATCAACACCGATGCTCTTGATATAATCGAGCTTTTCCATGACGCCCTTGATATCGCCTATGCCGTCGCCGTTACCGTCACGGAAGCTTCTCGGCCACACCTGATAGACCGCCATTTCTTTATACCAATGCTTTTTGATTTCTGCCATCAGTATCTTCCTTTCTGTCAGACAATTAAATATTACCCAAATCTACTGTTTCGCCTGCGGTAAAATCAAGCTCAAACGAGCCGATTTCTTCACCCGAAGCGTTTTTTATTACTGCAACACCGTTACCTGCAGGAGCAACAAAAGAAAAACTTCCGTCACTTAAAACGGTATATGAAATACCGCCGAATTCTATCAGGTCTGCACCCTCCGCCAAAACAATACCCTTGATTGTACCGACTGTATCATCGGTGCGTCTTATCGCCTCTTCAACGGCAAGTTTCGCATTAAGCATAGGATATTCCATAACGTCAAGGTCATAGATATATACGTTGAATTCGCTGATTTTCGCAACGGTATCCGTTGAGTTTACAAGAATATCTGCAACCTCAATGCCCGTAAAATCAGGATTTACCGACCAGATAAGACCTGCAACACCCGTTACGCACGGAGCTGACATAGACGTGCCCGACATATAGGTATATTCTCCGTACCACGGGTCACAACAACTGAAAATATCCGTTCCCGGCGCTGCAATATCAACGTATTTGCCGACGTTTGAATAACCTGCAAGATAATACGTGCCGTACATACCGTTATTTGCGGCAGAAACAGAAAGAATTCTGCCGAGAATTTCTTCTGTTGAAACGTCGTGTTTGCCCGTATATACGTTATTTTCTGTTACTGCTGTGAAATGACCGTTATTCGTTGAATCAATCGGTAAGCCTAACGAATTACCGTTGCCTGCCGACTGCACAACGACGAAATCGTACCCCTTACTCAGAAGCGATGCCATCGTGAGAGTTGTTGCCATCGGCTTTAAGCGTCGGTCATAGTAACTCGCTTTATCGTTGGTGACAGATGACGATATGCCGAGCGAAAGATTAATAACCTTCGCACCCGCCTGAACAACCTCCGTAAAACCAAAATAAATTGCAATTTCAGTAAACCAGAACTGAAAAAGGTCGGGATTCCAGTCAACGCAAATAAGGTTTGCGTTATCGCATATACCCGATATGCCCGTTGCATTGTTTCTGTTTGCGGCAATTATACCTGCGACGTGACAACCGTGGGCGGATGATCGGTTTTTCTGCGCTCTCTTACTGTTGGGGAAACTTATCTTTCCTTCAAGCTCGGGATGTGTTACGTCAAATCCGCTGTCAAGAACACCGATGTTAACCGGCTGAAAATAAGACTCGTAATCCCAGGCTTCTCTTGCGTGAATAGCTTCAAGCCACCAGTTTCTGCCGCCCGGATTGAGTTCATCCCACACTATCGGATTTTCCGTATTAATAAAATCATCTGCGATTTCATAATCAAACGGATCATCGGGAGTAACCTGCTCTTCGGTTTTGCTCAGATAAAGAGGCATCGCAAGAGCAACCCCTTCAGTTGCCTGAATCTTTTCGCACCTTTCAAGCGCCTCATCGTGAGTCATGCCAAACGTTTTGATTATATAAAGCTCTGCAGGTGCACACCAACCTATAACCGTACCGCCAAAGGATTTCAGAACGTCAAGCCTATCATAAAAACTAAGGTCGGGATCGATAAAAACAGCAAGGGTATCCTTCACGTAACCCGTTTCACTGTCGATAAATCCGACGTTTTCAACTTCAATCGCATTCAGGAAATCGTCTTTCAGAGCCGATGAAGTGTAAGGTATGCCGCACACTAACTCAAAAATGCTGTCAATCGCAGTTCCCAAGAGACTGAATGCAGTTCCCGAAACAGACATAACCAACGACATTATAATCGCAATTATCTTGCTGAACATATAAACAACTCCTTAATTAAAGGATTACGCTGTCTTTTTCTTTTTCTTGAAATCAAACCATTCCTGCGGAAGCTGGGTGAGGATAACCGCAGTAAACATAACTACGCAGCCGATATATCCTCTTTTGTCGAGAGTCTCGTGAAGAAGAAGCCAACCGAAGAGAACGGAGAATACGGATTCGAGACAAAGAAGAACGGATGCAACCGTGGGATTCGTATATCTCTGACCGAAAATCTGCGCCGTAAACGCAACACCGCAGCTCATAACACCTGCATAAACAAGAGGAAGCCACGCACTCATAATCTCATCAATCTTGGGCTCTTCAAAAACAAACATACATATAATTGAAACTATACCTGCAAAGAAAAACTGTGCGCAAGAGAGCGCCATACTGTCAACCTTCTGGCAGAAATGGTCGATAACAAGAATGTGCGCCGCAAACGCAAATGAACAAAGAATTGTTACCAATTCACCTGTGCCGACGGAAAAATCGCCCGGCTTGATACTCAAAAAATAAAGACCAACAACGCCAAGTGCAACGCCTGCCCAGATGTTGATTTTGAGCTTTCTTTTGAGAAAAATTCCGAAAAGAGGCACGATAACCATATAAAGTGCAGTTATAAAACCTACCTTGCCGACAGGGAGAGTGTTGAATGCGTGCTGCTGAAGGTTACCGCCGATAAAAAGCGGAATACCGCAGCAGATACCGCCGATAACAACGTCTTTAATCGGGAATTTCTTTTTCTCTGCAACCGGTAAAGCTGAATTTTCTTTTTTAAATCTGAATAAAACAAGCGGAAGAAGAACAATTCCGCCGAGAAGCGTTCTTAATCCGTTGAAAGTAAACGTGCCGATTGATGCACCCTCGCTCTGCGCAACAAACGAAAGACCCCAGACAACTGCAGCGAGTATACAATAAAACGGGCCGAGGATTTTTTCTTTTTTGATAACTACCACTCCAAACGAACAACCGCCCACAGAGAAAACTGCGGGCGGTGAAAAAACTTTAATTATTCTGCAGCTTCTTCAGCAACTTCTTCAGCAACTTCTTCTGCTGCTTCGGGCTCGATGAGAGCACGGATTGAAAGGCTTACACGCTTCTTATCATAGTCAATACCTGTGATCTTAGCTGTAACCTTATCACCAGCCTTAAGAACATCCTGAGGCTTGCTGATGTGTCTGTCAGCAATCTGTGAGATGTGGATAAGACCATCGATACCGGGGATAACCTTTGCGAAAGCGCCGAATGTTGTAAGACCAACGATTTCGGTTTCGATAACTGTTCCTTCGGGATAGTTCTTCTTAAGGATCTCCCAAGGATTGTCTTCGTCTCTTCTGTAGCCGAGAGAAATCTTCTTGTTCTCAGCGTCGAGAGCCTTGATGTATACGTCAACAGCCTGACCGATTTCGAATACCTCTGAAGGATTCTTGATTCTCTTCCAGGACATTTCTGAAATATGTACCATACCGTCGATGCCGCCGATATCAACGAATGCACCGTAGTTTGTCATTGACTTAACAACGCCGCTGTACTTCTGGCCAACTTCTGCCTGTGCCCAGAATGCATCTGAAGCTTCCTTCTTTGCATCCTTGAGAACTGCACGAACTGAACCAACAGCTCTTCTGCGCTGCTTATTTACTTCGATGATGCGGAACTTAACTGTCTTCTTGAGAAGGCTTTCAAGATCCTCGTCACGACGCTCTGTTGCAAGAGAAGCGGGGATGAATACGCGAACGCTGTTTGAAACAACAAGAACGCCACCCTTGATAACTTCGATAACTGTACCTTCAAGGATTCTGCCATCTTCTTCTGCATCAATGATGTCAACCCATGCCTTCTGAGCGTCAAAGCGCTTCTTGGAGAGCATAACGGTTCCTTCTGCATCGTTTGTTTTCATGATGATAAGATCAAGCTCGTCGCCAACCTTGATCTCTTTAGCTGCGTTAGCTGTGGGGTCTGCACTGTATTCATCCATAGGAACGTAGCCGGCATGCTTTCTGCCGATATCAACCTGGATTTCTGTGGGTGTGATACCCATAACAATGCCTTTGACCTTCTGGTCTGTGCTCATGCTGCTGAGTGATGCCTCAAGAGCAGCTGAAAAATCCATATCTTCGATTGTCATTGCGTCAGAAGGCACCTCCTCTACCTGCATATTTGTGGTTTCGTTTACGATTTCGGACATTTCTAAAAGTACCTCCTTAATTATTGCGGAAGGGGTTGACGCCCCTGCCGTCACACCGATTTCGGTGTATTGGGAAAAATCTATGGTCCTGAGCTCGTTGGCTCTTTCCACCAAAAAAGTATCGCAGTTTTCACTGCACACAGCTTTGAGTTTGACCGTGTTTGAGCTGTGCCTGCCACCGATAACAATCATGCAGTCGCTTTGCTTTGAAAGCTCGGCTGCCTCCTCTTGCCTTTTTCGGGTAGCAGAGCATATTGTATCAAATATTTTTGCATTTGTACAGTATATTTTTATTTTTTCTTTTATTTTTTTCCACTCATTCTGCGAAAAAGTTGTTTGCGATACCGCGATTATTCCTTTTTCGCATATAGAAGTGTTTTTAACAAAGAAATCTTCCGTTTCGTCAACCGTACTGAAAACGAAGCATTCACCGGCACAATAACCCGTTATACCGATAACCTCGGGATGATTCGGGTCGCCGCCGATAATAACGGGAATATCCTTTGCCGAATTTTCCTCAACAATGTTGTGGATTTTTTTACAAAAGGACAAGTCGCATCGCAGACCGACGCACCCATATTTTCAAGCTCGGTGTCTACGCTTTTTTTAACTCCGTGAGCTCTGATAACAACGGTTTCGCCTTCGATTACATCACAGGGGTTTTCGACAACTCTCATACCCTTTGATTCAAGGTCCTCGGTCACTGTCGGATTATGAATAAGCTGACCGAGAGTAACAGCCTTGCAGCCTTTATCTGCAAGGTCGTAAGCCATATTTACGGCTCTGTCAACACCGAAGCAGAAACCTGCGGTTTCGGCAAGCTTTATTCGCAATGTCCTGCCTCCCAGAGCTTGACGATTTCTTCCATTATGTAATTTGCAGCCTCTGTAAGCTTCTGCTTTGTGCAATCGTCACCGCCGATTTCGAGCTTTTCAAAGGGAATAAGTTCACCGAAACGAACGGTAAGCTTTACGCCTCTTGACATATCGGTTTCGGTATAAATTGAAACGGGAAGAATATCAGCTTTTGCGGCTCTTGCGATAACTGAAATACCTCTTTTTGCATTCTTGGGTTTGCAATCCTTGGAACGTGTTCCTTCAGGGAAGATGCCGAGAACGTGACCTTCTTTTACAACTCTTGCAGCATAATCGAGAGCCTTGAGATCGCCTGAACCTCTGGCAACGGGGAAACCGTTTGCCTTTGTGAAGAGATAGCCGACAAGCTTGTTTTCAAAAAGCTCCTTTTTGCCCATAAAATGAAGCTGTCTGTTCGGAATACCGCTGCCGATGATAGCAGGATCAAGAGCATTCATATGGTTACTGGCAAGGATAAATCCACCCTCTGCAGGAATGTTTTCAAGACCGACGTAAGTAACCTTATATCTTCTCTTGTTGAGAACGGGAGCAAAAACTCTCATTCTGTCATAGAATTTGCTGTTGGTTATTTCTTTATCGTAATCGAAGCCTTTCATTGAATCTTCTCCTTTATAATGTTGATAATTGACGCAATCTGATCTTCAAGTGAAACACCCGTTGTATCAAGAACTACGCTGTCCTCAGCAGGTTTAAGAGGAGCAATCTCACGGTGAGAATCGTTATAGTCTCTCTCAATCAGTTCATCAAGCACTGACTGATAACTGACGGTTGAACCCTTTGCCTGAAGTTCAACAAATCTTCTCTGTGCTCTCTCCTCTGCAGAGGCAGTAAGAAAAATCTTAACCTGTGCGTGAGGAAGCACTACCGTGCCGATATCTCTACCGTCCATAATACAACTGCTGCGGGAAGCGATATCTCTCTGCAAATCAAAAAGAAACGCTCTGACCGCAGGTACAGCCGAAACGTCTGATGCTGCCATTGATGCGGGAGGGGTTCTGATTTCGGTTGAAACGTCCTCTCCGTTAAGAAGCACTTTCTGTTCACCGTTTTCAAAAACAAGGTCAACGGAAATACCTTCAAGACTTGCGGCAACCGCTTCAACGTCTCTGGTGTTAATATTGTTTCTCAATGCATTGACACCGACTGCTCTGTAAAGTGCACCCGTATCAACATAGATGAATCCGAGTTTCTTTGCGGCAGCTCTTGCAGAAGTGCTCTTACCTGCACCGCCGGGACCGTCAATTGCAACGTTGATAACTGTATTGTTCATATTAAACCTCCTCTGCGGCGCTCAAGCCCGCAAGTCTGCCCGTCGAGAATGCAATCTGAAGATTGAAGCCGCCCGTATAAGCGTCAGCATCAATTACTTCGCCTGCAAAATAAAGTCCCTTAACGAGCTTTGATTCCATTGTTTTGGGGTTAATCTGCGAAACGTCCACACCGCCTGAAGTAACAATCGCTTCCGCAACGGGACGAAAGCCCGTGACGGTGACGGTGAGGTTTTTAAGAAGAATCGCCAGATTGCGGCGTTGCTCCTTTGTAACCTGATTCACCTTTGTT
>JAGBUT010000068.1 GCA_017630695.1 Clostridia bacterium | reverse complement strand
TGACACGAATGAGTTATCTGCCCTTTGCAAAGAATTCGGTATTGAATTGAAAATCAGCCCCGAAATCGTTTTCGACGGCTTACCCGTCAGCTCAACCCGTATCAGACAAGCAATCGAAAACGGCGATATCCCACTTGCAAACGCTATGCTCGGCAGAGAATTCCGCTATAAATATACGGTTGTCAGCGGTGACCGCAGAGGCAGACTTATGGGGGCACCCACAATCAATCAGCACTTTTCAGAGAATTTTGTTATACCCAAAATCGGAGTATATTCCTCTGTCGCTATCATTGACAATACAGAATATCCCTCCGTTACAAATATCGGTCTGCGACCCTCGTTTGCGAATGAGGATTTACGCAGCGAAACCTGCATTCTCGGATTCAGTGGTGACCTTTACGGCCACGATATCGAGGTGCAGCTGTTACAATACCTCCGTGGCGAAATGAAATTTGATTCAATGGAGGCTCTCGGCACACAGATAAAACTCGATGCCGAAGCATCAAAAGAAATATTCAGGAAAAGAGGCGGAAACGGCGATGTATGAAACCTGGGAACAACTTAAAAACGATTGTATGCAGTGCCGCAAATGCGGTCTTTGCGAAACAAGAACAAACCTTGTTTTCGGTGTAGGCAACGAAAACGCAGAGGTGCTCTTCATAGGGGAAGGCCCCGGCGAAAACGAAGATCTTCAGGGCGAGCCCTTTGTCGGCAGAGGCGGAAAGCTTCTTGATAAATACCTTGATGCCATCAACCTCAGCCGCAAGAAAAACATCTACATCGCCAATATGGTCAAATGCAGACCTCCGCAAAACAGAGATCCGAAGCCCGAAGAGCAGGAAGCCTGCATTCAATGGCTTCGTGAGCAGACAAGACTCATCCGACCCAAAATCATTGTCTGCCTCGGCAGAATTTCTGCACAGAGACTCATCGATAAAGATTTCAGAGTCACAAAGCAGCACGGCCAGTTTATCGAAAAAGGCGGCATTCTTTTTATGGGCACCTTCCATCCCGCCGCACTTCTTCGTAACCCCAACCAGAAACCTGATGCTCTTGAAGATTTTCTTGCTCTTGAACGCAAGATCAAAGAAATCTGTGACCACACGTATTGAGTTTATTTCACCCAAAATCAGCACATTTTTCACCTCTCGATTTCAGCCGATTGCGTTGCTTTGATTTAACTCTGCATCGTTTTGAAAATTTCTATCGGCTGTAAACGGGATTTGGTGTTTTTAGTTCTTTTAGAGAATAATAACCGCCTATTTTAACACTTTATTTTTCTTTGGTGACAATATGGAGTATATTTCCGAAAATTATGACGTAGCCGTTATCGGTGCCGGACACGCAGGTGTTGAGGCAGGTCTTGCCGCTGCAAGACTCGGATGTAAGACGGCTGTTTTTACAATCAACCTTGACTGGGTCGGTAATATGCCTTGCAACCCGTCAATCGGCGGCACATCGAAAGGCCACCTTGTGCGTGAAATTGATGCACTCGGCGGTGAGATGGGTATTGCCGCAGACCACAACACTCTGCAGAGCCGTATGCTGAATCTCGGCAAAGGCCCTGCGGTGCATTCTCTTCGTGCCCAGATTGACCGCCGTCTCTATTCAGACTATATAAAGGCGGTTATGGAAAAGCAGGATAACCTCTATCTCCGTCAGGCAGAAATTATCGATATCCGCAAAGACGGCGACGAATGGATTCTCAAAACCAGACTCGAAGCTCTCCACAGAGCAAAGGCTGTTATCATTGCTACGGGCACCTTCCTTGCAGGTAAGGTTTACATTGGAGACGTTGTTTATGAAAGCGGTCCCGACGGCATGTTCCCCTCAAACGAACTTGCGGCATCGCTGAAAAATCTCGGTGTTATGACAAGACGCTTTAAAACGGGTACTCCTCCCAGAATCAACCGCAGAAGCGTTGATGTTGAATCCCTTGAACCTCAATACGGTGACGAAAGAATCGTTCGATTCTCATACGTGAGCGATTGTGAAGTGCGCAACACCGAGCCTTGCTACATAACCTATACGGGTGCTGAAACGAAGCAGGTTATTCTTGATAATCTTCACCGTTCACCGCTTTATTCGGGCAAGATCGACGGCGTAGGTCCTCGTTACTGCCCGAGCATTGAAGATAAAATCGTTCGTTTCTCTGAAAAGGAGCGACATCAGATATTCGTTGAGCCCTGCGGTGCAAACACAGATGAAATGTATCTTCAGGGTGTTTCATCCTCATTGCCCGAGGACGTTCAGCTTCGCATCGTAAGAAGCATTCCCGGTCTTGAAAAAGCTGAATTTCTTCGCACCGCTTATGCGATTGAATACGATTGCGTTGACCCTCTTTCACTCAAACAGACCCTCGAATTCAAGGATTTCAGCGGACTTTACGGTGCAGGTCAGTTCAACGGTTCAAGCGGATATGAAGAAGCCGCAGCTCAAGGACTTGTTGCAGGTCTTAATGCCGCACTCAGAATCCTCGGTAAAGAACCCGTTATTCTTGACCGCACAACCTCTTATATTGGCACCCTTATTGATGACCTCGTAACAAAAGGCTGCTCCGACCCTTATCGAATGATGACTTCCCGTTCGGAATACCGCCTTATTCTCCGTCAGGATAACGCAGACCGCAGATTGACCGAAATCGGCTATAGAGCAGGTCTGGTTTCACAGGAGAGATACGACCATTTCTGCGAAAAACTCCGTCTTATAGAGCAGGAGAGGGATAGAATCACTAATCTTTCCGTTCCAAAATCGCCCGAAATCGATGCAATGCTTGTTTCACGTGAAACATCTCCGCTTGAAAAGGGCGTTAAAATGATTGACCTTCTTCGCAGACCGCAGATAAATTATGATGCACTTGCTCCGTTTGACCCGACCAGACCCGATTTGCCCTATGAAGTTTTCGAACAGGTTGAAATCGATATCAAGTACGAAGGTTATATAAAACGTCAGCAGCAGCAGATAAATGAGCTTCATCGCCTTGAGGTCAAGCGTCTGCCTGATGACCTTGATTACAATGAAATCACTGGTCTGCGCCTTGAAGCAATTGAAAAGCTTTCAAAAATCCGCCCCGAAACCGTTGGTCAGGCCTCCCGTATATCGGGTGTTTCGCCTGCAGATATTTCTGTTTTACTTATTTTTCTTGAGAGGAACGGTATTAATGTTAATTAATAAAGAATTGCTCAGATCAAACGCCGCTTCTCTCGGCGTTGAACTCAATGATGAAGCACTTAATAGATTCGATACCCTTGCACAGCTTCTTATTGAACAAAACAAAACAATGAATCTCACCGCTATAACAGACCCTGACGAGGTTGTTATCAAGCATTTTGCGG
>JAGBUT010000067.1 GCA_017630695.1 Clostridia bacterium | reverse complement strand
TCCGACAAAATCGGGAATTATTTCAAGCATCGAGCCCGTTTCGGCATCTGTCATTTCGGCAGTATGGCTCGGAAGCGATTTTTCGCTGACTGATATAATCGGTATGGCGATGATTATTTCAACAATATTCATCATTGCTCTGACGTCAAAACAAAAAGCATAATTTATCCAAAGAGACCGTATTTGCGTGCGGTTTCTTTTTCTTTACATTTCAAGACTTAAATGCTATAATATAATGTAATAAATTCAAGGAGGCTGTTATGGAGTTTCGGCAGGAATATCTCGGCGGCGGTATAACCGCATTTGTATCCGAGGCACACACCTTCGGCACGGATGCTGTTTTACTTGCAGACTTTGCGTCACCGACAAAAAGATCCGTTTGCTGCGACCTCGGTTCGGGATGCGGAATCATCCCTCTGCTCTGGTGCAAAAAAGAAACGGGCAAAATAACTGCTGTTGAAATCCAGCCTCTCGGAGTATCGCAAATCGAAAAAGCAATCGAATTCAACAACCTTTCCGAAAGACTCACTGCAGTCAATGCCGACCTCAAAGAGCTTAAAGGCATTATTCCTTTCGGATGCTTCGACCTTGTAACAATGAATCCGCCTTATAAAAAAAGCGGTGCAGGAATTGAGAGTGCATCGGGTGCGGATAAAATCGCAAGGCACGAAACAATGTGTACCTTCACAGATATCTGCACCGTTGCGGCAAAGCTTCTCAACTTTGGCGGCAAGCTGTGTATGTGCATCCGACTCGAGCGTCTTTGTGAGCTTTTCTTTGAAATGAAATCAGCAGGCATCGAGCCCAAAAGACTTCGCCTCGTTTCAAAATGTGCGGGCAAAGCACCGTGGCTTGCCCTTGTTGAAGGCAGACGAGGCGGCAAAAGCGGAATGACGGTTGAACCCGAGCTTTTTGTTCACGGTGAAAACGGATATTCCGATGAAATGAAAAAAATCTATGCAGATTATCTTCTTGAAAACCGAGGTGAAAACAATTGAGCGGAACTTTATACGTTGTCGGCACTCCGATAGGCAATCTCGGTGATATCTCTCCGAGAGCACTCGAAACCCTCGAAAACTGCGATTTCATTGCTGCCGAAGATACACGAGTCAGCCTTAAACTGCTCAATCACTTCGGAATCAAAAAGCCGATGATAAGCTATTTCGAGCATAACAGATTTGAGCGAGGTCCCGTAATTGCAGAAAAACTTCTTTCAGGCGAAAACGGAGTTATCATCACAGATGCAGGTATGCCCGCCATCTCCGACCCAGGCGAAGACCTCGTCAGACTTTGCCTTGAAAGAGGTATCAAGGTTGAAGCCGTACCCGGCCCTTGTGCGTTTGCAACCGCACTTGCCGTTTCAGGTATGCCATCAAGACGCTTCACCTTCGAAGGCTTCCTCCCCGTTGAAAAAAACGAAAGAAAATATATCATCAATTCTCTCATCAACGAAGAAAGAACGATGATTTTCTATGAAGCTCCGCATAAGCTTTCCGCAGCTCTCTCTGACCTTGCTGCCGCTTTGGGTGACAGAGAAATCGCAATCGTGCGTGAGCTTACCAAAATCCACGAAGAGGTTATCAGAACAACTCTCTGTGCCGCTGCAAAGAAATATTCCGAGGAACAGCTCAAGGGCGAAATCGTGCTCATTATTTCGGGTGCACCGAGAAAAGAAGCTGAAGAAATGACCTTTGAACAAGCGGTTGCATATGCAAACGAGCTTATCGCAAAAGGCGAAACAAAAACTTCCGCCGCCAAAACCGCCGCCAAAGAAAGCGGTTTCAAAAAAGGCGATATTTATAAAATTCTCACCGAGGAGGAATAAAAGATGATTCAGTATTTTATCGATCATCCCGTCTGGATTGCGGTTTTTGCCGCAGTTATTCTTCTGACCCTTTTCGTCTGCTTCAAAGCAGCGCAGGCGAGCTCAAAAAGATATGCCGCAAATGAAAAAATAATAAAGAAAATCAAGGAAGAAAACGAGCTTCGCAACGAGTTTGCAATTCTGAGCGAAAGCCTCGTTTCATCAGCCGAGCCTGAAAGACTTTTCAAAGGCGTTGCACTCAATCTTCAGAAAAAAATATCGGATGCCTCCGATATGGTCAAGCAGTTTGACGCATTCAACGAAGAACAGCGCAACATCTATGCTCTCTCATTCGTTGTTGAGGATGGTGAAGCTGCGCTCAGCCACTTTTTCAAAGCTAACGGACAGCCTCTCACGGGCGCATCGTTAAACGCTTTCAAAAAGCTGTTCGATGAAAAAGTCTGCACTGTTTTTGAAAAAGAATACGATGCATTTGATTCCGATAACGAGGAAACTTCCTGCTTCCCCGAAGAAACAGCTGCGCTCGACAACGAATTTTCACAGCTTATTTCAGCAGATGAAATCTGCCGTGTTGCAGGCACATACATCAAAGAAAACATCGGCAAATTCATATAAATTCACTCACCTCGCGTCTGCATCTCTTTGCAGATTCGGGGTTTCTTTTATGCAATTTAAAAAAATTTAAAAATTTTGAAAAATAATGTTGACTTATTATTTTTCAAGTCATAGAATGAAGTCGAAATCCTTATAAATAAGCTCGTATTTAAAGGAGTGAAAAGAAATGATTCCAAAAGATTTGCTGATTAACAAACCTGCAAGTTCAAGAATCACTGCAATTGCCGAAAAGGAACTCAAAGGAAACGAAAAACCTCTTTTTGCAGTTGTCGGTGACCTTGCTGTTGACAGCAGTTACGGAGAGGGCGCGGTCTACGTTACCGATAAGCGCATCATTGCTGTCGGTGACGGTTTTGACGAAGGATTCATCAGCCTTGATTTTGTCAACATCTCCGAAATCTCCGTCAAGAGAATGTACGGCAATGCCGTTCTGAAAGCCAAAACAACGGGTGGTTCTTCTATTGACCTTATGAGATTCACCTTTGCAATTGCCGATATGTGCGATGCGGTTGCTGATTTCATCTCAAAAGTCAACGAAGGTGAAACGGTTGAAAACAGACTTGCCGCCGTTGAAGCAACTTTCAGAAATCTTCGTTCGTTTTGTCCCAAATGCGGCAGAAAACTCGCCTCTCCGAATTCCGAGTGCCTTAACTGTCAGGGCAAAAAGAAGATGGCGTCAATCCTTTACCGCTACATAAAGCCTCATATGGGCAAGCTCATTTTCTGTATCTTTCTTTCAATCGTAACAACGGGTGCGGCACTTGTTCCGCCTTACGTTACAAGCCTTATGGTTGACACCATCATCCCGAGTAAAGATAAGAAAATGCTCGTTACAATCATCATTTTCCTTCTCGGTGTTTATTTTGCACAGTATGCAATCGGTGCTCTGCGTTCATATATCCTGCGAATTGCAGGTGACGGAATAATTGCCGACCTCAAAAAAGAAATTTATGCA
Source organism: Clostridia bacterium (assembly GCA_017630695.1). GTDB lineage: Bacteria > Bacillota > Clostridia > Oscillospirales > Acutalibacteraceae > CAG-177. The sequence continues at coordinate 4,281 of JAGBUT010000067.1, read as the reverse complement.
AAAGCGCAGTATCTGCCTATGAAGTTTTACGACAAGACTTCAACAGGCTCGGTTATCAACAGAGTCAATTCCGATACAACCGTGCTTCAGCAGTTTATGCTCAGAATAACGCAGGAAGCCGTTGTTCAGCTCTTTATGATGATAGGTATTATCGTCATTATGCTCAGTATGAACTGGAAACTGACTCTTCTTTCACTTATTCCCGTTCCCGTGGTTGTTATCATCAGCCGAAGGTTCGGCAAGAAAATCGGCCCTCTTTACCGTAGAATATGGCGAAGAAGCGTTTCGATTTCAAACATTCTTTCCGATACGATTCCGGGCATAAGAATCGTCAAATCCTTCTCAAAAGAAGAAAAGACAATCAAGAAATTTGATTATCACGTTGATGACTGGTTTGCAGAGGATAAAAAAGCCGCAAAGGTTTCGGCAATCTTCCCTGCGGCAATAACCTTCCTCATTACCTGCGGCTCGGTTATTATCTGGTTTGTCGGCGGCAATATGGTTATCGATACCCCCGATAAACTCTCACTCGGTATTCTCGTTTCGTTTATCACTTACACAACAATGTTCTATGCCCCCGTTAACTTTTTCGCAGGCTTAAGCGATTCATATCAGAACGCTCTTGCTTCAACCGAAAAGGTTCTCGATATCATCACCGCAGAGCCTGAACACGATTTCGGAAAAGGCTCGGAGCTCGGTGTTATGCAGGGCAAAATTGAATTCAGAAACGTCAACTTCTCATTTGACCGTTCAAAGAAAGTTCTCAACGATATCAACTTCGTTATCGAGCCCGGTGACGTTGTCGGCATCGTAGGTACAACCGGCTCGGGCAAATCAACGCTCATAAATCTTCTTATGCGTTTTTATGATGATTATGAGGGCGAAATTCTGGTTGACGGTGTAAACATCCGCGACATCGATATGTCCTATTACCGTTCACAGATAGGCTACGTTCAGCAGGAGCCTATGATGTTCAAGGATACTATATTCAACAATATCGCATACTCCGTTTCGGGTGCACATCCCGAGCAGGTGCTCAATGCCGCCGATATCGCAAACGCTCACGGCTTCATCTCACGTCTGCCCGATGCATATGATACAATGCTCGGTGAAAGAGGCGTCGGTCTTTCGGGCGGTGAAAAACAGCGTCTCTCAATCGCAAGAGCCGTTCTCAAAAACCCCGGTATTCTTATTTTCGACGAAGCAACGTCAGCCGTTGACTCCGAAACCGAAAAGCTCATTCAGGATGCTATCAACCGACTCATCCGCGGCAGAACAACACTTATGATTGCTCACCGTCTTTCAACGCTGCGAAAAGCAAATAAGATTATCGTTGTTGATAAGGGCAACATCATTGAATTCGGCTCACCCGAAGAGCTTATGGCTCTCAAGGGTAAATATTATAAGCTCATCAAGATTCAATCTATGAGTGAGCAGGTTGCGGCTGAAAAAGCTGCGGAAAATTTTGAATAAGGAGGGCTTCTCATGGCAAGAAACATTATAAACGGCAACGAAATCCATATAACCGTGAAGGATAAGATTTTCTGCGATGTGGAGTTCTTCACGGGCGAACGCATTGAAAATCTCGAGCCTCGCCGTCTCTTCCCCGTCAGCGGTCTTTCGGAATATATAACCTTTCTTGATGAAAACGGAGAAGAGCAGTTCATTATCCGAAAGCTCGATAATATGGAACCCGAGCAGAAGGCTCTGCTTCTCGGATGCCTTGAGGAATATTACAGAATCCCGAAGATCACAAGGCTCATCAGCCGAAGCGAAAAACATCAGATCTGGCTCTGGAACGTTGAAACCGACCGAGGAAATTACACGTTTGAAATCATCAATCATATTCAGTCAATGAAAATGTTTTATGATAAAAGAATCCTCATCAAAGACGGTAACGATAATCGTTACGAAATCCCCAACATTTATGAGCTTGATAAACACAGCCAGAAACTTATACTCCCCGATATGTAATGAAAGGATGAATAGAAATGAAACTTATTCTTGCTATTGTAAATAATGATGACAGCGCAGTTGTTTCCGCAACTCTCACAAAAGAAAATTACAGCGTAACAAAGCTCTCAACAACGGGCGGTTTCCTTATGATAGGCAACACCACCCTCCTCATCGGTGCAGAGGATGATAAAGTTGGAAGAGCAAAAGAAATTATCCGTGAATATTCAATGACAAGAAACAAGGTTGCTCTGACAACCAACTCCCTCGGCAGAGGTCTTCAGAATAACAGCCTTGAAGAGGAAGTAACCGTCGGCGGTGCAACAGTATTTGTTCTTGACGTTGAAAGTATGGATAAATATTAACAGGTGATAACAATGAAAAAATTAATCAGTATATTTCTTGCAGTTGCGGTAGCTTTTTCTCTTTGTATCTTTGCCAACGCAGAAAACTCCGATCTCAGATTCGGCTCTGACGGTGAATTTAAAATCCTGCAGATTTCCGACCCGCAGGATGATCAATATGCCGCATACGACCTCATCAATTTTGTGAAACTCTCGATTGAAGAGTTTGAGCCCGATCTCGTTATCATCACGGGTGATATCGTTGAGGACAGCCGTATCGGTGATATCGGCATCGATGACGAAAGCTTCCGTGAGGGCGTTGAAGTTAACAGCTACGAAGAAACCCTTGAAAACGTCAAAGTTGCAACGGATAACATTCTTTCCATCATCAACGATGCAAAAATCCCCTTTGCAATCACGCAGGGCAATAACGATTATGCCAGCGGAGTAACAAATGAGGATTGGCTTGAAATTTATTCATCTTATGAATATTGCCTTGTTTCCGATATGAGCGAGGATGCCGACGGCAAAATCGATTTTAACCTTGAAATTCTCGGTTCTGACGGCAAGACAGCCTTCAATCTCTGGCTGATGGATAACGGCAGAAACGGTATCAGCGCAGAGCAGACCGCGTGGTATGAATCACAGAGCAACGCTCTCGCTCAGACAAACGGCGGTCAGCCTGTACCCTCTCTTCTTTTCCAGCATATTCCCGTTGACGATATGGGTAACCTCTTTGAAGAATGCAATTTCTGGGACGAGGGTGCTGTTTCCGAGGGCGGCAAATATTACCGTCTCAATAAGGAACTTGCAAACGGCTATTACGCAGGTGCAATCGTTCCCGGTCAGACGAGTGAGCAGTTCACCTCTTGGAAGAAGCAGGGCGACGTTCTCGGCGCATATTTCGGACATTGGCACACCGCAGGCTGGACCGGCACATGGGACGGCATTGAGCTCGGCTTCACGTTTGGATGCGAGTTTGCAAAAACAGGACCCTACGGTGTGAGAGTTTTCACAATCTATGAGGATGATGTTAAAAACTTCGATAACGAAATTTATACCTATGATGGAAGCGTTAAAAAAGGCAATGCCCGATTCGAGCTTCAGGTTGATGAACCTTATCAGACGTATGATAATTTCTTCGAGGAATTCATCGGTGCAATCATAAATATCTTTGCACTTATCTCAAGAGAAATCACCCAGCTTTTAAGCTGATAATTCTAAAAAACAAAAACCGCCGGGGTTATTAGCCTCGGCGGTTGATTTTTTATGTTCAGATTGTTCTAACTCTGATTGCGCCTTCAACAGCGGCATCAAATGCCTTATCGGTATCGATTACGGTGTAACCCATATCCTTCTTGTTTGCTGTGAAGATTGAAGTAACGTTTGCGCCTGCTGCCTTTGCAGCTGCTTCTGCCTTTGCGGCAAATTCATCTGCATTCTCCTTGTGGATGAAGCAGGTGCGAACTGCATAGCTTTCGGCAAGATTGGTGTTGGGGAGGTTAACGGAATTCTTGATTTCGCCCTTTGTAAGGTATGCTGCAACCTCGTCAGCTGCCATCATTGCGCAGTTTTCTTCGCTCTCGGGAGTTGATGCACCGAGGTGAGGAATTGCTGTTACACCCTCTGCACCGAGCTGCTCGTCGGTGGGGAAGTCTGTAACGTATGCGCCTGCCTTACCGCTTGCGAGTGCATCAATGATATCCTTTGATGCAACAAGCTCGCCTCTTGCGAAGTTGAGAATTCTTACGCCGTCCTTCATCTTTGCGATGGTTTCTGCGTTAATCATACCTCTTGTGCCGTCATTGAGAGGAGCGTGGAGGGTGATATAATCGCTGTTTGCGAAGATTTCGTCAAGCCTTTTGATGAAGGGAATAACGTCGTTGAAGCCGCCGAGTCTGTGGTCAAACATAATGTTGATGGGAAGAATCTTCTTGGTTGCGATGTCAACAACACCGTCATCGTTTTTGAATGCATAGTCTCT
>JAGBUT010000066.1 GCA_017630695.1 Clostridia bacterium | reverse complement strand
TGCGGCTACTTGTATTGGTGGTGCGATCCGTGACCCGCTGGCAAGCCGCGCTTATGTGTATGCAGCCATGCGTGTTACCGGCGCAGCAGATCCGTTGAAGCCGGTCAGCGAGACGATCAAGGGTAAACTGCCTCAGCGTAAAATCGGGACGACTGCAGCTGCCGGTTATTCTTCCTACGGTAACCAGATCGGTCTGGCAACCGGTCAGGTAGACGAACTGTACCACGACGGTTACATGGCCAAGAGAATGGAAATCGGTGCAGTTATTGCGGCTGCTCCCGAAGAGAACGTTCGCCGCGAATGTCCCGTTGACGGCGACGTTGTAATCCTTCTCGGCGGCAGAACAGGCCGCGACGGTTGCGGCGGTGCAACAGGTTCATCAAAGAGCCACAACCTCAAATCACTCGAAAGCTGCGGCGCAGAAGTTCAGAAGGGTAATGCTCCCGAAGAAAGAAAGCTTCAGCGTCTGTTCAGAAATAAAGAGGCATCAAGACTTATCAAGCGTTGCAACGACTTCGGTGCAGGCGGTGTTTCCGTTGCTATCGGTGAACTTGCAGACGGTCTTGAAATCAACCTCAATGCAGTTCCCAAGAAATACGAAGGTCTTGACGGCACAGAACTTGCTATCTCCGAAAGCCAGGAAAGAATGGCTGTTGTTGTTGAAGCAAAGGACGTTGCAAGATTCTGTGAGCTCGCAGAGAGCGAAAACCTTGAAGCAACTGTTGTTGCAGAGGTTAAGGAAAAGCCCTACCTTGTAATGTATTGGAACGGCAAGGCTATCGTTAACATCAGTCGTGATTTCCTTAATTCAAACGGTGCAGAGAAGCACATCGACGTTGCTCCTGCAAAGTTTGAGGATTACTCAAAGGAAATCGGTACTTCATTCGCTGATATGTACGTTGAAATGGCATCCGACCTCAACATCTGCTCAAAGAGAGGTCTTTCCGAGCGTTTTGACTCAACAATCGGTGCAAACACAGTTCTTATGCCCTTCGGTGGCAAGAATCAGCTCACACCCATTCAGGCAATGGTACATAAGGTTGCCGTTGAGAAGAAGGAAACCGATACCTGCTCCGTAATGTCATGGGGTTACAACCCCTTCATCACAGAGAAGAGCCCCTACCACGGTGCATATCTCGCAGTTATCGAATCCGTTTCCAAGCTGATTGCCGCAGGCGCAAAGTTTGAGGACGTTTATCTCACATTCCAGGAATATTTCGAGAAGCCCAAGAAGGATCCCGCAAGATGGGGCAAGCCGCTCGCAGCTCTTCTCGGTGCATTCAAGGCTCAGACAGATCTCAAGATTGCTGCTATCGGCGGTAAGGACTCAATGAGTGGTTCGTTTGAAGATATCGACGTTCCGCCCACACTTGTTTCCTTTGCTGTTACAACCGAAAAGCTCAAGAATATCGTTTCTCCCGAGTTCAAGAAGGCAGGCAGCAAGGTTGTTATCATCAAGCCTGAATACAATGCTGATAAGCTTCCCGAAACAGCTTCTCTTCTTAAGGTTTACGACGAAGTTCACGCTCTTGTTGAAGCAGGCAAGGTTGCCGCTATCTATACTCCCTGCATGGGTGGTGCTGCAGAAGCAGTTCTCAAGATGGCAATGGGTAACGGCATAGGCTTCGAATTTGACAGGGCTCTCTCACTTGAAGATATCTTCGGCTATTCCTACGGTTCATTTATCGTTGAACTTACTGACGATACAGATTGCGGCACTCTTCTCGGCTACACAACTGACGAAAAGGCAATCGCATATGCAGACGAAAAGCTCGATTGCACAAAGCTCTTCGGTGTTTATGAAGATAGGCTCGAAGAAATCTATTCCTGCAACATTGAGATGCCCGAAAAGAAGATTGAAACCTTCGATTTCAAGGCGGAAACATTTGCAAAGCCCGCAATCAGAACTGCAAAGCCCAAGGTTCTTATCCCCGTATTCCCCGGCACTAACTGTGAATACGATTCGGCAAAGTATGCTGAAAGAGCAGGTGCAGAGGCGGAGATTTTCGTAATCAACAATCTCACATCCGCAGGTATCGCAAAGTCTGTTGAAGATTTCGCTGCAAAGATCGGTGAAAGCCAGATTATCTTTGTTCCCGGTGGTTTCTCAGGCGGTGACGAACCCGATGGTTCAGGTAAGTTCATCACAGCATTCTTCAGAAACGCTGAAGTTAAGGATGCCGTAACAGAGCTTCTTGAAAAGCGTGACGGTCTTATGCTCGGTATCTGCAACGGCTTCCAGGCTCTTATCAAGCTCGGTCTTGTTCCCTACGGCAAGATTATCGATACTGATGAAACCTGCCCGACTCTTACCTACAACACAATCAGCCGCCACCAGTCCAAGCTTGTCAGAACAAAGCTTGTTTCCAATAATTCTCCTTGGCTTTCAAAGGCAAAGCAGGGTGAAATCTACACAGTTCCGATTTCACACGGTGAAGGTCGCTTCATTGCTGACGAAGCTCTCATCAGACAGCTTGCTGCAAACGGTCAGATTATCACACAGTACGTTGACTTTGACGGCAACGCAACAAACGATATTGCATTCAATCCCAACAACTCCGATTTCGCTATCGAAGGTATCGTTTCACCTGACGGCAGAGTTCTCGGTAAGATGGGTCACTCCGAAAGAACTGCATTCGGTCTTTACAAGAACGTTCCCGGCGAGTTCGATCTCAAACTCTTCGAGTCAGCAGTTGAATACTATAAATAAGATTTCTTTCAAAGCCTCCGACGTTGTCGGGGGCTTTTTGTTTTGTTCAGCTCTGATATCGCTTCATCCGAAAGCCTGAGCAGAGCATATATATTAGGTATGGCGAGCAGACCGTTGAATATATCGGAGATATTCCAGACGATATCGAGCTTTGTGATGCATCCGATAAAAGCGGCAACGGTATATATAATATTATAGTATGCACCTGATTCATCTCCGAAAAGATATGCGGCGGCTGTTTTGCCGTAAAACGACCAAGCAATAAGCGTTGCGAATGCGAAAAGGCAAATGCAGATTCCGAGGAGGATTCTGCCCGATTTGGCGATAACGCTTTCGAATACCGCAGAGCAAAGAGCGATTCCGTTGAGAGAGCCTGTCGGCGACCAAACTCCGCTTGTGAGAATTGTGATTGCAGTTACGGTGCACATAAAAAGAGTGTCGAAAGCGACTTCAAAAATCCCCCACATACCTTGTATCGCAGGTTTATCGCAATCTGCGTTTGCGTGAATAACGGTATTGCTTCCCAAACCTGCTTCGTTTGAAAAAACGCCCCTCGATATACCGTAACGTGCCGCTTTGGCGATTCCGAAACCCGAAATTGCTTTGGGCGAAAAAGCATCCCTGACAATCGACGCGAAAGAGGGGAGAAGAGCGTGACGGTTTTTAACAATAACGGTAAGGCAAAGAATAAGAAAAACGCAGGATAACAGAGGGATGAGTTTTTCGGAAAAGGCGGAAATTCGTTTAAGCCCTCCCGAAATACAAATGAAAAGAAACGGAGCAAGGATAAAGGCTGAAAGCAGGGGAGAAATGCCGAATGCTTCAAGACCTGCGGAAACGGAGTTTGCCTGCGTCATATTTCCCATACCGAGCGAAGCTCCGATAAGAAGAAAAGCATAAACCTTTGCAAGACGAGGTTTTTTGAGACCTCTTTCGATATAGAGCATCGGACCGCCTGCCCATTGACCAAGTGAATTTCTGATACGGTATTTTATGCCGAGAATGTTTTCGCAGCAGCAAGTCATCATACCGAGAATTGCAGAAATCCACATCCAGAAAACAGCTCCGGGACCGCCTGCGACAAGTGCGGTTGCAACTCCCGTTATATTCCCCGTACCGAGACAAGCTGCAAGGGCAGAGGTCAATGCGGCGAATTGCGAAACAGTGCCGTCGTTTTTCGGTGGTTCTTTTCTTTTCCGAAATGCATCGATAATGGTCAGAGAAAACCATTTTCGTATCCCGGAAATCTGAAAGAATCCCGTTCTGACAGAAAGAAAAAGCCCCGTTCCGAGAAAAACCGCCAACATCGGCGGCCCCCAGATAACGGAGCTGATTAAAGAATTAACCATATAAAACATAAACTCCACCTCACTGAAATATATGAGGCGGAGTTTCAATTTATTTATCAGGAAGTTTTTTCTACGAGAACGAGATCGACCTCGAAAAGGTTAGCATAGTTTTCAACGTTGGGGAAATCGCTGATATCACCGTGATGCTTGAATTCAAGATGTTCGTAGCTTTTACCTGTATCAAGGAACGTTGCGCTGATTTCAACGGGGTCAGAATAGAAATGGATAACTCTGGGCATCTTGCCGAGATAGAACGCGTGATCTTTGAGGTGCTTTACGGAGTTGTTGAAAACAACCTGAACGAGGTTGTCGCATTCGTTAAAGGTGTAGCTTTCAAGTGTTTCGATGCTTGAATTAAGGAACTTGATGCTCTTGAGAGTTGACTTGTTGAATGCCTTGGGCTCAATCTTTGTGATGAATCTTGAAAGTTCAACGTTGATGAGCTGATGTTCGCTTGTGAAAGTGTTTTCGCCGATAACGGTTACCTTTGCACCGTTGAGATAAGCGGGAATCTTGAGGTCGGTGGGAGCCTGGGTTTTGGTGTAGCCGATAATTTTGGCTGTGCCGTCATCAAGCATAACGAATTTGAAATCCTCCTGAGTCATAACCTGAGCAACAGGTTCTGTGGTCGGTGTGTCGTCGGGATTATTGTTGCAACCGGTGAATACGGTGAGAATGCAGAGAGTTGCAAGAATCAGAGAAATGATTTTTTTCATGGTAAACTTCCTTTCAGCGGTGCATCAATCAAGACCTGCTTCTTTGCAGTTTTGCAGATGCTCCTTATATGTTTTTGCGTAAATATAGTTGTTTTCTGAATCGGTTATAAAGAAATAGTAATCCGTTTCTTCGGGATAGAGTGCGGCTTTGACCGCTTCAATGCCTGAATTTGTAATCGGCCCTTCCTGAATACCCTCGCAGTTATACGTGCTGTAAAGCTGAAGAAGAACTTCATATCTTTCTTCGCTCACATAAGGTTTAACCGAGTCTCGCAGATAAAACGAATTTGCATCGCACTGCAGTTTGGGATATGAGGAGCTTGAAAGTCTGTTATGAAGAACAGATGAAACCTTCCCCATTTCAGGAGGATTGCCTGCCTCTTCTTGAATAATCGATGCGATGCTCAGTACCTCGTCGAGAGTATAGCCGATTTCAGTGCATCGGGCTTTGATTTCGTCATTAAACTTTGAACGGCTGTTTTTGAGAAACCTTCTTGCCGCAGATTCGGAACCCTCACCTATATAAAAATCATAAGTGTCGGGGAATAAATAACCTTCCATAACGAAAGAACGGTTTTCGGGGTTCGGTATTTCAAAACCGTATTCCGAAAGCAAGGTGTAATTCTGCGCTGTCAGAAGGAATTCTTCTGCGGTGCAGACACCGCCGTTTTCAAGAATTTTTGCGATTTCGGCAACTGTTGAGCCTTCAGGAAAAGTCAACCTGACGCTGGGGCGCTCGGTTGGAGGCTCTTTCGGAGAAAATCTGTCGATAATCTGACCGCATCCTGAAAAGCACAAAAGAAATGAAGAAATCAGAATAAACGATATTATTTTTTTGAAAAAAGATATTTTTGAATTAATCATAGAATGATTTTATCATAGGAACAAATAAAAATCAAGAGCAGGGATACAAAAACGGCACGGCAAAGCCTGGCTTTACCGCACCGTTTGAGGAAAATATATAAAATGAAAAAGTATATTGCAATCGGTTTATGCTACGTGGAAATTTCTGATTTTGCCGTCAGTGATTGAGATGATGGGTGTTTCTTCAACAACGTCTGCAGGGGCACGCTTCTGTGCATTTGCGTGTGCAGCCGCAAGTTCTCTCTGTTTGCGCAGACGGCGGTTGCGAAGGTGGATGCGGATTGCTCTTGCGAGTTTTGCTTCAAAGGCGGCAACTTTCTTTTCGTTGATGAAGCCGACGATGAGCAGAACAACTGCTGCGAATTCGAAAATTGTTAAGATTATATCTGAAAGTGCCATTTTGAAATCCTCCTTGAACGAAACATTTGTTCTTACGAGTTTTATTATAGCAGGTGAACATTCGTTTGTCAATACAAATGTTCGATAATTTTCGAACATTTTCTTCTTCACTTGCATCATACCACAATATATGCGGTATAACAATGGTAAATGCCACAATAAATAGATATTTTGCTGACAAAAATTTGTTCGCTTTCTGATGAAATATTACAAAATAATCGAAAATCCGAACAAAATTCGCTTGAAAATATGTTTTTTGAAGCTTCAATTGTGTTGACATCGGGCAACGCAGACAATATAATTGTTTTGAACAATAAACGGAGAGTGATTATGATGTTTTACGGAATATGGTCTTTTGTCAGACAGAGCTTTGTAAGGGTTCATCTTGCTTTTGCAGGTATGATTTATAAAATCAGCGGAGGAAAGCTCCCGAAATCTCTTTTTGCAAAGAGATCAGGCGTTGAAAAGGTCGGCACATCCGTTAAGGTGATTGAGAGAAACGGTCACGTTGCAAATATTGCGAAATTCAATCCCGACGGTACAATCAGTGACGATGATTTTATAATCCTTTCGAGCACGGATTTTCATTATGATACCGACCACGAAATGAATCAGAAAACAACCACGATGTTTGTGAATCACATCAAAGCGGTCAAGCCTGACCTTGTTGTGCTTACGGGTGACGTTATCCTTTCAAAATATCAGCAGATTGATGCAATTCAGTTTGCGAAAATGATGGAAGAAATCGGTATCTACTGGGCTATCACTTTCGGTAACCACGAGGTCAGAGAGGAAAAAGGTTTCTATAAATATCTTCTTATGAAGAGCTTCAGCGACTATGAGCATTGCCTTGCAGTCCACGGACCTGACGAGCTTTTCGGTTACGGCAACTATATTGTTAATATTATGGGCAGTAAAAATAACATAAGACAGAGCCTCTTCTTCTTCGATTCAGGCAGAGACGTGCGTGAAGAATACACAGAGCAGTACGGTTTGCCCAAGGATTTCGGCGGATATGATTTCCTCAAGAAAGAACAGATTGAATTTTACAAAAACAGTGTTGATGAGCTTGAAAAGAAACACGGTAAATTCGGATCAATGATGTATTTCCACATTCCGATTCCCGAGTTTGAGGTTGCTTTTGAGGGCAGCGGCGGCGCAGAGGAATACAAACAGACCGGCAATGCCGAGGTGCTTTACGGCAAACAGTATGAAAGCGTCGGAAGCCCGAAATATAACAGCGGTATGTTTGATGCGGCTCTTGAAAAGGGTGCAACGGCAATTTTCTGCGGTCACGACCATAACAACGACTGGTGTGCAATCTATAAAGGCATCAGACTTTGCTATAATCTTCCCCAGAACTATAACCTTTATCATCTCGGAACAAATATGGGCTTCCCCGAGGAAAAATGGAATCAGGGTGTTACCGTAACAACTCTTCACGCAGACGGCTCGCTTGATATGGCACCGAGATATAACAGCATCTATTTATAATGTAATATAATAATAGGGGAGAGAAATATGAATCTATATATTATTGCTCTTCTGATAATTTGCGCAGTCGGCATAAAGTTTTGCTTCAAAAACGGATTTGAAGATTATATGTCGCCTGCAAAAACAGGAGCGATAAAGGGTATTTTCGTTATCATTGTTTTGTATTCTCACGCAAGGCAATATATTTCCGTTCCGTATGCAGAGAATAAACTGTATTTTGACGTGCTTTACTTTTTAGGTCAGCTTATGGTTGTTATGTTTCTCTTTTATTCGGGTTACGGAATTGCTGTTTCCGTCAGCAAAAAAGACGGCTATGTCAAAAAGCTTCCGAAACAAAGAATTCTCAAGGTCTGGCTCGATTTTGCGATTGCAGTTATGCTTTTCTTCCTTCTTTCTCTTGCACTCGACAAAAACTACGGTCTTGAAAGAGTTCTGTTATCGCTGATCGGCATCAAATCGCTGGGCAACAGCAATTGGTTTATATTCGTTATCATCATTCTCTATGTTCTTACCGTTATCGCATTCGGAATCACGGGAGGCAAGAAGCATTTTCTTGCAGGCGTAATTCTGATGACTGTTCTGAGTGGTGCCGCAACTGCCGTGCTCTGGTATTTCTTCAGAGAGCAGAACTGGTGGTATGATACGGTTATGTGTTATCCTCTCGGTATGTGGTATTACGTTGCAAAACCATATATCGACAAAAAGCTGCTTCCGAGTTTCGGAAAATGGCTTGTTGCCGTTGCGGTTTGCGTAACAGCCTTCCTGCTGTTGAGATCGGTATATAAGGAAAAAGACTCCATAGCCGCATTCATCTTTATGGCTATGATTTTTGCAATCGGCACTGCACTCATTTCAATGAGAGTCAGCATCAACAACGGTGTTCTGCGTTGGTTCGGCTCAAGAGTTTTCGGAGTATATATACTTCAGAGAATACCGATGATAATTCTTCAGCATTTCGGTTGCAACGACAGTCCGATTGTGTTCACAGCGGTTTGCTTTGCTATAACAATCGTTATGGCGGAAGTGTTTGAACGCTCAACGGGTAAGCTGGATGAATTGCTTCACATCACACCCAAAAAACTTAAAAAATAAAATCAGACAGAGAGCAGCTTAAAACTGTTCTCTGTTTTTTGTTGACGGGAAATTGTTTTCGGGATATAATATATAATGTTATAATACGCACCGAAAGGGGCATCAGAAATGTATAAATTTACTGCAAAATTAAAAAAAGGCAACGCAATCGTTAAGCACACCAAAATGGATAATGCTGATTTTCTTTTTGAAATGAAGGAAGAGAACGGTGTTATCTCCGCTTATCTTACAGCCAAAACCGATCTCAGAATGCATGCTCTTGAGATTGAAACAGAAAAGAAATTTGCAGCTGACGATCTTTTTTACGCCAACGGTTATCAGTCCTGGTCAACATCCCGTGAATTCAATAAGTACGGTCTCCTCAAGGATATTATGCCTTTCGGCAAGAAACTCGGTGGCTTCGCTGCACGTTGCTGCGGAATTATGGGTGACTATGACTTTGCAGAGTACGGTAAGGTCGGTTGTTTCCATTCATATACATACGCCTACTTCAGAAAGAAGGGTGAGAGAAATATCACTCTTTACGGCTCAAAGACAGAGCGTCAGGGTTTTACCGTTTTCAAGGTAGATATGCAGAACGACAAGTTTATCATCAAGAAGGACGTTGAAGGTCTTATGCTCCGCGCAGGCGAAAAGTATGAGATTTTCAATATCGCAGTTATCGAAAAGGAATTCGATGCCGCATTTGATGAATATTTCTTTGGCTTTATGGGTTGCAAGAAGCCCAGAATCAGCCACCTTTCAGGTTACACCTCATGGTATAACTATTTTGAAAAGATTACAGAAGATATCTGCCTTCGTGACCTTGAAGGTATGGGCAGAGCGAAGGAATGCGTTGATATTTTCCAGATTGATGACGGTTATCAGGCTGCAACGGGTGACTGGCTTATTACAGATAAGAAAAAGTTCCCCCACGGTATGAAATATGTTGCCGATAAAATCCACGAAAAGGGTTATCTTGCAGGCATCTGGCTTGCACCTTTCTGCGCACAGATGTCATCAAAGGTACTCAAAGAGCATCCCGATTGGATGATTGTTGATGAAGAAAACGGCAAAAAGCTCTTCGGCCATATTGGTTGGGGCGGAGCATATACACTCGATATCTATCATCCCGAAGCAAGAGAATATATCAAGAGCTTTTTCCACACCATTCTTAACGAGTGGGGTTACGATATGGTTAAGCTTGACTTTCTTTTCACACAGTGCGAAAGACCCAGAGCAGGTAAGACGAGAGGTCAGATTATGTGCGAAGCAGTTGATCTTCTTCGTGAAGCTTGCGGTGATAAGCTTATTCTCGGTTGCGGAATTCCGCTTGGTCCTTGCATGGGTATCTTTGATGCTTGCCGTATTGGTTGCGACGTTAACAAGGCTTTCGGCGGTGACTGGTTGAACAGACTCGCTATCAACAACGAGCTTCCCTCAACACAGAATGCTCTTAATAACTCTGTTTTCCGCAATCACCTTGACGGCAGAGCTTTCTGCAACGACCCCGACGTATTCTTCCTTCGCAATAACAACCTCACCTTCAACCTTGAGCAGAAGCTCGTTCTCGGTAAGGTTAATGCAGTTTGCGGCAACGTCCTTTTTGTTTCCGACAATGCAGGCGATTATTCGGAAGAAACTCTCGGATATCTCAAGGATTTCTTTGAGGATAGAGATTATAAGGTAACGGGGGCAGAATATACCGATAACGAAACAATCCGCCTTTCATTTACGGAAAACGGAGAAGAAAAAGTGCTCACGTTTGATATCTATACGGGCGCAAGTAACATCAACGAATGCATGTAATCAAATGATTTCAGCCGTCTCAGAACGAGGCGGCTGAATTTGTTGAAAAATAAAAATAAAAAACTATTGACAGAATTAAAAACTTGTGATAACATATTAAAGCACTTTAAACGGAGAGATACCGAAGTGGTCATAACGGAACGGTCTTGAAAACCGTCGTACCTTTACGGGTACCGTGGGTTCGAATCCCACTCTCTCCGCCATTTTTTAAAACTATATAAATTCATATATACGTTACCATGGAGAAGTACTCAAGTTGGTGACGAGGCGCCCCTGCTAAGGGCGTAGGTCGGGAAACCGGCGCGGGAGTTCGAGTCTCCCCTTCTCCGC
>JAGBUT010000065.1 GCA_017630695.1 Clostridia bacterium | reverse complement strand
CAACAGCATAATGACCCTCGGTTTCCGAGGCGAGGCTCTTGCGAGTGTGAGTGCCGTTGCAAGGGTTGAGGTTATGACCGCAACCGAGGATGAGGATATCGGTACACGCTACGTTATTGAAAGCGGCGATGAAATTCTCTGTGACGATGCAGGCTGCCCGAAAGGCACAACGATAATAGTCAGGGATTTATTTTATAACACCCCTGCACGAATGAAATTCCTCAATAAAGACGTAACCGAAGCCAATGCCGTTGCAGGTGTTGTTGACAGAATCGCTCTTTCGCATCCCGAAGTTTCAATCCGTTTTATCCGTGAGGGTAAGCAGGTGCTTATAACAAGCGGCAGGGGAGATTTGCTCACCTGCGTGCGTGAAGTTTTCGGTAAGGAATTTTCAGATTCACTTATTCCTGCATCAGCCGAAACAAACGGAGTTTCGGTCAGCGGTTTCGTTTCAAGACCCTCGTCTGCAAGACCGAATCGCAATATGCAGTTCTTCTTCATCAATAGCCGCCTTATTAAAACGGGCACAGGCAGTGCCGCTTTGAGCGAGGCTTATAAAAATTCAATTATGGTGGGTAAATTCCCGTCGTGTGTGCTTAATATTTCGATTGACCCCTCGTTGGTTGACGTCAACGTGCATCCTGCAAAAACAGAGGTCAGATTCTCTGATGAGAGAATGATATTCAATGCAGTTTACTATGCCTGCAAAAACGCTCTTGATTCGGGTGATAAACCAAAGCAGGTGAAAGAGATTGCAAAGGATTACCGCAAAGCGCCCGAAAAACATGCAGAGCAGTTTGTTATGACCCAGAAGCCTGCAGCGGTTACAGATTTTTGGCAGCACATTCCGAAAACAGAAACGCCGAAACCTGCGCCTGCAACTTCAGCGGTGAAACCTGCTTTTGAGATTAAACCCGTTACACCGACGGTAGCCGTTGCTTCCCCTGAAACAAAACCAACCAATACGGTTAAAACCGACGAAGATATTCTCCTTAAATCACCGACGGAAAAGAAAACCGTTGATGTTGAAGTTAAGCCCGTTGAGGTCATACCCATAGAGGTTCTTCCTGTTGCTCCCGTTGTTGAAACGGCAGAACCGCAGGTTGAAATCAAAGTTGAAAAAGAAGCCTTCAGCGATGAAGATTTTCTTCTTATCGGTGAAGCGTTCAAAACGTATATTCTTTGTGAATACCACGGCAAAATGGTTATCATCGATAAACATGCCGCACACGAGCGAATCATCTACGAAAAGCTGAAAAAAGAATGCGGTGAAAGAACTCCGCAGATGCTTCTTCTGCCCGTGACCGTCACTCTTTCGAAAGAGGAATATTCTGCTGTGCTTGAAAATCTTGAGCTTATAAACAGTTCTGGTTTTGATGTTGAGGATTTCGGCGGCGGATGCGTTATCGTCAGAGAGTGCCCGATGGAACTTTCTGCAGACGACGTTGAAGAAGTTATCGGTGAAATCGCAGGCAGATTCGTTGATAAAAAGCAGGATGTCGCATTTGAAAAGCTTGATTGGATTTTTCATTCCGTTGCTTGCAGAAGCGCAATCAAGGCAGGTAACTTTACCTCTCGTTTAGAAATGGAAAGATTTGCAAAGCAGCTTCTTTCAATGCCTGATATCCGTTATTGTCCGCACGGCAGACCCGTGCTAATCGAAATGACAAAAAGAGAGCTGGAAAAGAATTTTGGCAGAGTCTAAAATACCGCTGATAGCAATAGTCGGACCGACAGCTTCGGGCAAAACCTCCCTTGCCGTTGCTCTTTGCAAGGCAATCAACGGTGAAGCGGTTTCGTGCGATTCGATGCAGATTTATAAAGGCATGGATATCGCAACCGCAAAACCGACGCAGGAGGAAATGCAGGGGATACCACATCATATGATTGGGTTTGCCGAGCCTGACGAAGTTTTCAGCGTTGCGAAATATTGCGAAATGGCAAAAGAAATCATATCGGATATTCATACAAGAGGCAAAAGAGCCGTTCTTGTCGGAGGTACGGGGCTTTATTATTCATCACTTGTTGAAAATATAGAGTTTCTGCCTGAAGAAACTGATTTTGAATACCGTGAGGCTCTGAAAAAACGAGCCGAAACAGAAGGTGCACAGGTTTTGCTCGATGAACTTGCCGCTGTTGATCCTGAAGCTGCAGCAAGGCTTCATCCGAATAATCTCGGCAGAATTATCAGAGCGCTTGAGATTTATCGAACAACGGGTAAAACAATCACCGAGCAGAATGAGTTATCGCACGGCAATGAAACTCCGTTCGAAACCGTTTCTTTCTGTCTCGATGCAAGGGATAGACAGTTTCTCTATGACCGCATTAACAGAAGAGTTGATATTATGCTCGAAAGCGGTCTGGAGGCTGAAGCAAGAGCCTTTTTTGAAAATCCTCTTGGCAGAACTGCAAAACAAGCCATCGGCTACAAGGAGCTTAACCCTTATTTTGCAGGCGAGAAACCTTTTGAGGAATGCATCGATAATCTGAAGATGCAGACGAGAAGATACGCCAAACGTCAGCTTACGTGGTTCAGGCGTGATAAGAGGATGAATTTTATATTCATTGATGATTACAAGAGTGCGGATGAAATGCTCAATGCCGTGCTTCGGGAAATCGAAAGGAAGTGAGAGGGTGAAAGCAGGTAACAGACTGCTAAGTGTTCTTGCGGCGGCTGCCGCATTTATCATCGTTATTTATTTTGCTGCCGAGCTTTACAGCCTGACAGCACACTCCTACACAACGCAGACCGTTTATCATCAGACCGTCCCCGAGGTTGTGGATGCAGAAATGTTCATCATCCGTGATGAAACCGTTCTCACAACGAATACTGCAGGTGTAACCGTGCAGATTGCGGATAACGGTGAAAGAGTAAGCAAAGGAAGTTCTATTGCCGCTGTTTTTGCGGACGAAAGCTCTGCAAAAAATTATATTGAGGCAGATTCCTTGAAGAGAAAGCTTGACGTTTATAAATCTATCGACGGTCAGCTTAAACTTGCGAATATAGATATGGACAAGCTTTCGGATGAAATTGATTCGGCATATATGAACATCATAAACGATGCATATAACAATGATTTTTCATCTCTTGAAGATTGCAAACTCACCTTCAGCGAAAAGATTTCGAGAAAGCAGGTTTCCCTTGAACAGCCTGTTGACTGTTCGGAAAAAATTGCTTCCCTGACTTCAAAGATAGCTTCACTTGAATCATCAGCCAAAGTCAGCTCAATCATTACTGCTGAATCATCAGGATATTACGTCGGTTCACCTGACGGGTACGAAAACGTTCTGACTGTTGAATCGCTCGATAATCTGACTCCTGCAATGCTTGAAGAAGCTCTTAAAGCGGAGAAAGGTGAAATTCCTTCAAACTCAATCGGTAAGATTATCAACGGATATAACTGGTATATTGCAACGGTTATCGATACAAGTAAGGCTGTTGGTTTTTCCGAGGGCAAAACAGTAAAACTGATTCTCGGCGAATCCTCATCGGCGACGGTCACAACAAAGGTCCATTCAATGCTTTCGTTTGAGGGCAATAAAACCCTTATCGTTTTCAAGTGTAATCTTATGAATGATGAGCTCACCACCCTGCGAAAGGTTGACGGTAAGGTTGTTATCAACGAATATTCAGGTCTCAAGGTCAGCAAGGATGCTCTCCGATTTGATGAAGAGGGTCAGCCGGGCGTTTATATACGCAGAGCAAACATTGTGAATTTCAGAAGCGTCAATATTCTTTATACTGACGATAAGTTCATCATCGCTGCTCCTGATGAGGAAATCAAACTCAATTATGCCCACCTTGAACTCTATGACGAAGTTATTATTTCGGGAAAGGATTTAAGCGATGGTATGGTTATCGGATGAAGAACGCTTTTCAGCGATTGAAGAAAATCTGAAGATTATTTCAAATGACGTTGCCGAGGCGGCAATAAGAAGCGGCAGAAGCTTCGAAGATATCGCTCTTATGGCTGTTACCAAAACGGTTGAGCCGAAATTCATAAACAAAGCGATTGAGTGCGGAATCAGTCTTATCGGTGAAAATAAGGTGCAGGAATTCCTGCTTAAAGAGTCTGAACTGAATCTTGCCTCGTGCAAGGCTCATCTTATCGGACACCTTCAGTCCAACAAGGCAAAGGATATAGTCGGCAAGGTTGAAATGATAGAGTCGGTTCATTCATTAAAGCTTGCAAAGCTTATCGGAAAGCTTTCCGAAGAAAAGGGAATAGTAACCGATATTCTTCTTGAGGTTAACAT
>JAGBUT010000064.1 GCA_017630695.1 Clostridia bacterium | reverse complement strand
GTTGATGCAGGCGCTGCTGCTGCTGAAGAAAAGACAGAATTCGACGTTATCCTTGCTGAAGTTGGTTCAGAAAAGGTTAAGGTTATCAAGGCTGTTCGTGAAATCACAGGTCTCGGCCTCGTTGAAGCTAAGGCTGTTGTTGACGGCGCTCCCAAGACTCTTAAGGAAGCTGTTTCCAAGGACGACGCTGAAGCAATCAAGGCTAAGCTTGAAGAAGTTGGCGCAAAGGTTGAAATTAAATAATTTAACCTCACAAAAAATCAACCCCATACTCTTCGGAGTATGGGGTTTTTCTTTTTATCAGCCTTGTGTTGCATCGCCGTTGCCATTTATCGGAATTGCTTCTCCGAGATAGGTCGGCTTGGGTTTAAAAATACCAAAAATGAAATCTTTGTTTCTTGCCAGAATCTCCCTGATATCTCTGTATTCTTGTCCGCCGTAAGCCATTGAAGGCTCGGCAACAACTCCGTATGCATCAATCCCGAGTGCTCTTGCATCATAGATAGCTCTGTAGAGATGATATTCCTGAGTGACAATCAGAATCTTATCCGCCTTGAAGATTTCTTTTGCTCTGTACATACTTTCATAGGTCGAGAATCCTGCGTGGTCTTCGAAAATGTCTTTGGACGGCACACCTGCATCCTCGGCATAATCTTTCATAACGCCAACCTCATCGTAGCCATCTGTGCCGTGATCACCTGTCATAAGAATTTTGTCACTTGCAACACCATAAAGCTCAACGCCTTGCGAAAGTCTGTCACGGAGCATCAAACTCGGTGAATCACCGTTAACCTTGCACCCGAGAACGAGAATGCAATCGTATCCGTCGCCCGTTTCGTCTGCATCAAGGATATATTCTGCAGTGCTCGACTTGACGTATTCGTTTATCCCAAACACCGCTGCAGGTGCTGCAATAATAAGTATTAGAATAACCGCTATAATCTTTTTCAGTATTTTCATTGCATATCTCCTCCTTCTTTTATATTACAACATAATTATAACAAATTTATTACGAAACAATAAAAAATCCCTGCACAAAATTGTGCAGGGAAAATTCATCTTAAAAATGACCGCCACGGATTTTAACTACCACGTTATCGATTTTCTGATAAACAATTCCGAGGAACTCAACAAACTTATAGATGAAGCGGTGAAGCTTCTGAAGAATACCGTTATCATTGAAATCCTTTGTCTTTTTGAGAGTCAGGCTGTCAAGAAGCTCGCTGTTGTCGCCTCTTCTTGTTTCAATTTTAAGGGTGTCATCCTCAAACTCAAGCGTTGTATAGGTGGTTACGTCGTTATCAAAGAAGCTGTAAGCCGTATACATTGAAGATGCACCGAAGCTGTTCTGATCGCAGATTGCGTTTGTGTTGAGATAAACTGTGCCGAAGGGGTCGGTATAGGTTTCTCCGCTTTCAGCCTTACCCACAACGGTGCTTTCATAAATGAAATGTGAACGACCCTGAAGATGGCTGTGACCGTTTATAACAAGGTCAAGGTCATAGGAATCAAAAATCGGACTGAAAACTGCGTTGAGAAGAATTGAGGTTTCGGGGTCAAGCACACTGTAACCGGGGCCAAAAAGTGCCTGATGCATAACACCGATTCGCCATTTTGCATCGGGATTTGCTTCAACTGCCTCCTTTGCCATTGCCATATGGTCAGCTGCAGCAGGTGAACAAGCGTCAAAAACAAGATAAAGCACGTCACCGTGACGGAACCAGAAATCTCTGTCAAGACCTTCGAAATATTCTCCGTAATACTCATTTGGCATATTGGTGTAGTAGTTATACATCATACCCTTTTTATCATGGTTACCGATTGCAAGAGCAAGAGGCAGACCTCTGAGTGCTTCAGGCATAAGAAGAGTCTGCCATTCGGCAGCGGTTTTACCCGTTGAGGTGTTGTCGCCTGCAGAAAGCATAAAACTTGCATCGGGATTTTTTGAAAGTGCCTCAACAAGAACGCTGTTCCATGTGTAACCGTTTTGCGACTGCACCTCGGTTGATTCGGTCTGACCGCCAATCTGAATATCGCCAATTACAAGAGCCTTGTGATTACCGAAAGACTTTGTTTCGTACTTACAGCTTTCGCTCCAGCCATTGTCGGTATACCACTGATAATAATAAGTTGAGTTTTCTTCAAGACCCGTTATTGTGACTCTGCAAACAACCTGCTCATCGTTTTCAGACTCGGTTGTTTCGCCTTCAAAGATTTTTGCTTTGTTCATCTCTGCATTATCAGCAAGTCTGACCTGCGCAACGGCAGTATCTTTATCTGCATGCCAGCAAAGACCAACCTCACTCTCGTTTGCACCAACGCAGAGCATAGGCAAAGTGTTATCATCCTTGAGCGAATCATAAAGCACGTCCCATTCAGGCTTTGTGAGTTTTGAAACGTTGAAATCCGCAAACGCAAAAACGCAAACCTGAAGAAGCATAATGATTGCCATTGAAACTGAAATGATTTTTTTCATTTGAATTTCCTCCTTTTTCCTTTATGTTAATATTTTAACAGAACATTATTTGTTTGTAAAGTTCGTAATTTATATTGTAAATAATGCTCCGTTATGATATATTGAATACAGCGCAAGTCGCTAAACCGTTAATCCGAAAGGAGTTATCAATATGCCTAAAATTACGTTTATGGGTGCAGGAAGCACCGTTTTTGCAAGAAACGTTCTCGGTGACTGTATGTGCACCCCTGCCCTTCGTGACAGCGTTATCGCTCTTTATGATATCGATGCCGAAAGACTTGAGGATAGCTATATCATCATCAGCGCAATCAACAACAACATCAACGAAGGCAGAGCAACAATCGAAAAATACTGCGGTGTTGAAAACAGAAAAGACGCTCTCAGAGGAGCTGATTTCGTTGTTAACGCAATTCAGGTCGGTCTTTATGACCCCTGCACAATCATCGACTTTGAAGTGCCCAAAAAATACGGTCTGCGCCAGACAATTGCCGACACCCTCGGCATCGGCGGTATTATGAGAGGTCTGAGAACGATTCCCGTTCTTCAGGATTTTGCCAACGATATGGAAGAGGTCTGCCCCGATGCGTGGTTCCTCAACTATACCAACCCCATGGCAATTCTCACAGGCTATATGCAGAGATACACCAACATCAAAACAATCGGTCTTTGCCACAGCGTTCAGAGCTGTTCAAAAGATCTTCTCACCTCACTCGGTATGGAGGATAAGCTCGAAGGCAGAAAAGAACTCATTGCAGGTATCAACCATATGGGTTGGCTGCTTGAAATTCAGGATAAAGACGGCAACGACCTCTATCCCGAAATCCGCCGCAGAGCCGTTGCAAAGAATGATTCCGAAATTCACCACGATATGATCAGATTCGAATATATCAGAAATTTCGGCTATTACTGCACAGAGTCCAGCGAACATAATTCGGAATATAACTGCTTCTACATCAAGTCAAAATATCCCGAACTCATCGAAAGATACAACATTCCTCTTGATGAATATCCCCGCCGGTGCATCAACCAGATAAAGGGATGGAAGGAAGAAAAAGAAAGAATTCTTGCCGACGGCAAAATCACTCACGAGCGTTCGGGCGAATATGCTTCATATATTATGGAAGCAATCGTTACGGGCAATCCCTACAAAATCGGCGGTAACGTTATCAACGCAGGGCTTATCGATAATCTGCCTGCAGATGCCTGCGTAGAGGTTCCCTGCCTTATCGACGGCAGAGGCTGTAACCCCTGCCACGTTGGCAAACTTCCCATTCAGCTTGCCGCAATGAACATGACTAACATCAACGCTCAGCTTCTCACAATCAATGCCGCTGTTACTAAAAAACGCGAGGACATTTACATGGCAGCTATGCTTGAGCCTCATACTGCAGCAGAGCTTTCAATTGACGATATCAAGGCTATGGTTGACGAACTCATCGAAGCTCACGGCGAATATATGAAAGATTATAAATAATCAGAAAGGAGATTTATATGCTCTCAATTATTGCAATTCTCAGCGATATCCCCACCGCTGTTCTTTCTTTCATCGAACAGCTTACAGGCAAGGATATGGCGGCTGTCAGCACAATGCTCGGCGACGTCTTCTCCGCTGTTGTTGATTTCATCAGCAAAATAGGTTAAAAACAAGGCACGCAGTTATTTGACTGCGTGCTGTTTTGTTTATATTTTTTACAAATTAATATTGCCAAAACGCAACCTTGCTGATAAAATGGTTGATAGATTTCTCAGGAGGTAACTTTTACTTATGATGTACGGCTTTCTTGCAGTTTCGGCATTGCTTTTTGCCCTGCAATTTTTATTCAACCAACAGTATCAGAAAATCAGCGGTGACGGCACAAATTCAGCCGTTACGCTTTCCCTTTATCTGCACGGAATATCCTTTTTCCTGATGTTTGTGCTCAACGGATTCAAGCTTGACTTCACCTGGTTTTCAATTCTTATGGCGGCTCTCTATGCCGCAGTTGTGCTCGGCTACAGTTTTTCAAGTCTCAAAGCTTTCAAGACCGCAAATCTCTCTGTATTCTCGATTTTTGCAATGCTCGGCGGAATGCTTCTGCCTCTTGCATACGGTGTAATTTTCCGCAACGAAGGTTTTCCGCTTACAAAAATAATATGCGTGGTTCTTATCGGAGTCGCAACTGCGATGAGCTTTGAAAAAGGCAAGAAAACAAAGGGCAGTCTGAAATATTATCTTGCTGTTTTCGTGCTCAACGGTCTTGTTGGAGTTATCTCCACAATCCACCAGACAAAACCCGAACTCGCTGTTGACAGCCGTAGTTTTATGGCAACGGTCAATATCTGCGTTGTTATCGCCTGTGTTGTTTATCAACTCACCGTCAACAAAAAAATCACAATTGTTTCTCCTAAAGAATTCGGCTATCTTGCCGGATACGCAGGCTGCAACGGAATCGGCAATCTTCTTTGCCTTATCGCTCTCACAAATCTGCCTGCATCCGTTCAATTCCCGATTGTTACGGGCGGCACTATGTTTTTCTCAACCGCTGTCAGCATTATCCGAAAAGAAAAGCCTTCGGCAAGAACTGTTATCGCATCTCTCATCGCTTTTGCCGCAACGGTGCTTATGATGTTTTGATTTATAAGACTCCCGAATTTTCGGGAGTTTTTTATTTTTGAGGTTGAAAGTCCGTTTTTTAGGACACATCCACTGCTATAATGCAGATGTAAACA
Organism: Clostridia bacterium; assembly: GCA_017630695.1. Lineage (GTDB taxonomy): Bacteria > Bacillota > Clostridia > Oscillospirales > Acutalibacteraceae > CAG-177. The sequence goes on along the minus strand of JAGBUT010000064.1, from coordinate 8,580 downwards.
AAAAACAAAGGAGAAACAGATATGAAGATTTTAAATTACATTTATGAGTTTCTGCTCGGTGAGGACTGCGACGTGCCTTTTGAAGAATATGACTGCGAATGCGTTTCATACGAATCCGAACCCGTAATTCTCCGTGTTGTCACGTCAAACGACGCCGCCTGATTCAGGATAAAAAGACGGCAAACCCTTAAAACTTTTCACTCTCTTTCATTTTAATCATTTTCCTCTTTATCGCCGTCTTTTTTTCAATTGAACCGCAGAGCCCGTCTCTGCGGTTTTGTTTTCTGCAGGTATTGATTGTCAGAAGGAATTATTGTATCATATAAAAACATACGGAGGGTATTTTATGATTTATGTAACTTCCGACCTTCACGGTTTTTCTCTTGATAAATTCAAGGATTATCTCGCTCAGGTCAACTTCTCAAATGAAGATTTTCTTTACGTTCTCGGTGACGTTATCGACAGAGGTCCCGACGGCATCAGAATTCTCAAATGGCTTATGTCAAAGCCAAACGCACAGCTCATCCTCGGCAACCACGAAGCGATGATGCTCGCCTGCGACTTTCTTTTTGATGAAATTACAGATGACTCCATCGCAAATCTGACGGGCACTAAGCTCAACGCCTACCTCAACTGGTCGGCAAACAGCGCACAACCCACTCTCGAAGCACTCTCCTCCACAAGAAAACCGGAAATCAGATATATTCTTGAATATCTGCGTGAAGCTCCTCTTTATGAAATACTGACGGTTAACAACAGAGATTTTATACTCGTGCACAGCGGACTCGGAAACTTCAGTGAAAACAAAAAGCTTTCCGAATATTCGGTATCTGACCTGATCTGGAGCAGACCCGCCATTGCAGACAGATATTTCGATGACGTGACAACTGTTTTCGGTCATACTCCGACGGTATTTTTCGGCGATGAATATAAAGGAAAGGCCGTTTCAACCGACACTTGGATTGATATCGACGTCGGTGCAGGTCTCGGTCTCAATCCGATGCTTCTGCGCCTCGATGATATGAAAGAGTTCTATTTTGAATAAACCGCATCCCCCTTTTGTGAAAAATCAAAAAGGGATATGTTCAAAAATAAATATATTGAATTTTAGAGTAAATTTTAAAAACGCTATTGACAAACTTATTTTAAAGGTGTATTATAAACCCAACGCTTTAGTACATAAAAGCTTTAAAGTTTTAAAGTTGCAAATTATAATTTTAGATATTATCCCTTATGGAGGTCCTTTAAAATGTCATCCCAGCTTAAAAAACGATGGATTTATCTTGCGGCAGGCGTGTTTTCGATGCTCTTTTCGGGCGTACTTTATGCCTGGTCGATTCTGAAAGTTCCTTTTAAATCTGAATTCAATTGGGCAGATTCCACCCTCGCTTTTAACTTCACACTCACAATGTGTTTCTTCTGCCTCGGCGCTTTCTTCGGCAGCCTTATCTGCAAGAAAATCGGCCCTAAATTCACTCTGCTGATTGCAGGTGTGCTTGTAGGCGTCGGTTTCGTTTCAACAGGTTTGTTGAATGCCGACACACCCTATCTTCTCTACGTCACTTATGCCGTGCTTGCAGGGTCGGGCATCGGTATATCATATAACGTTATCGTTTCAACCGTTTGCTCCTGGTTTCCCGATAAAAAAGGCTTTTGCTCCGGCTGTCTTATGATGGGATTCGGTGTCAGCACACTTATTCTGGGCAACCTTATAAGCAAAATGTTTGAATCCCCCGTTTTTGGTTGGAGCAAAACATATTTCGTTCTCGGTGCGGTTATTGCAGCGGCTCTTTTTGTTGCGGCAGCAATACTCAACCTGCCCAAAGCAGACACACAGCTTCCTGCACCCAAAACAAAGAAAAAAGCAAAATCAGAAAATTTTGAAGCGCGTGATTTCAAAACAACCGAAATGCTCAAAAGTTTCACATTCCAGAGAGCGTTTGTTTGTATGGCGTTTATGACCGCCGTCGGTAATTCGGTTATCAGCTTTGCAAGAGACCTCGTTATTTCTGTTGATGCTTCCGAAACTCTTGCCGTTACTCTTGTCGGTGTGCTTTCGGTTTGCAACGGTCTCGGCAGAATCCTTACGGGTGCCGTTTACGATACTCTTGGCCGCAGAACTACTATGATTTCTGCAAACGTTCTTACAGTTTTTGCCGCAGGCATCACTCTTCTTGCCGTATATATCCATTCTCTTCCCGTTTGCATTATCTGACTTTGCCTTACGGGACTTTCATACGGCTCCTGCCCGACGGTTACGTCTGCATTCACCGCATCATTCTACGGTCAGAAATATTTCTCCGTAAATTACAGCATAACAAATTTCAATCTCATCGCTGCATCATTTATCGCAACGCTCAGCAATACCCTGCTTATCTCAACAGGCAGCTATACCGCACCGTTTGGTATGCTTCTCGTTCTTGCGATTGCCGCACTCGGACTCAATTTTTCAATCCGCAAGCCTGAATAATATTCTTCAGAAAAAAAACCGACGAGATGATTTTAAGCTCGTCGGTTTTTTTAATTGATTTAATAGATAAAAACAATTAAAATGCATTAGAGGTTGGTGATTTATAATGAACACATATTTCAACGAAATAACGTCTGCACCCGTCAACGCCGTTGGCGGCAAGATTCTTTATAAAATTCCTGCAGGTGCATTTAGCGGCAACGGTGACCTCGGCGTTGTTTTTGACAATGACGAAACCGATCTTTTGCTTCATATTTCCAAATGCGATTTCTGGAAATTTACACCCGGTGCACACAAAGACGGAGGAATTAAAACCGTAGGCTGTCTGCGAATCAGAAACGTTGACCTGTCTGAATATAATATAAAGCAATATTTCAACAAGGGTCTTTTTGATTGCCGATTCGGTAATGCTGAACTTGAATTTTTCATTGCTCCCGAAAATTTGATTTGCTTTGAAATCAAAACTCCCGAGACAGAAAAAACACCCGAAATCAGCATTGAACTGCCCGAGACCTGCGATTCAATCAATTCATCTTCGGAGCGTAACGGTATCGAATCTTTTTGCCGTAAATTCAGCGGCAGCAATCTTGAACGTGAATCCGCAGTATCACTCTGCCTGCGAAAAATCGAAACCAACGTGACCGACGGCTTCTGCGTATCACGATACTGTGTTTCGGTTGTTACAAATTTCGATGCTTCCGACTACGAAAGCAAGAGCTTTGATATGGCTCTTAACTGCGATTACGGTACTTGCAAATCAAAAACAGAAGAGAAGTGGGAAAAATTTTTCTCCGCTTCAAAGATAAATATCGACGATAAAGAAATCGAGGGCTTCTATAATTCAAGCCTCTATCTCCTTGCGTCTTGTATGGGCAACAAAGAATTTCCTCCCGGACTTTTCGGAAACTTCATAACCGATGATTTCTTCCCCTGGGCAGGAGATTATCATATGAATTACAACTATGAAGCTCCTTATTACTGCGTTTTCTCCTCAAATCACCCTGAACTTTTTGACGGTTATATGACTCCCGTCAACGAAATGAAGGAGGACGCAAAGAAATTTGCCGGATTTTTCGGTTGCGGCGGCTATGCTTTTCCCGTCAGCTTCGGCCCCAAAGCTCTTGACGTATACAGCCAGGAAAATTGCAAAGAGCACGGAATACTCTTCCTCGGGCAAAAGAGCCATGCCGCATATGCCTGCGTAATCCCGATTATGCATTGGTTTGCAACATATGATAAAGAATACGCACTTGAAAACTACTATGATTTCGTGCTGAATACCGCCGCTTTCTGGGAAGATTACCTCGTAAAGAAAAACGGCAGATACGTTATCAAAGGCGATGCCGCCCACGAAATTCCCTATTACAGAGGCGAAAAATTCAGCCATCTTTCTCATATCGGTCAGATTAATACAATCAATGCCATAAACTCTCTCGGCCTTGTTAAAATGCTTTTCGATGCCGTTTACGATATGGCAAAAGAATTGAATCTCAATCCTGAAAAATATCCCGTTTGGGAGGATATTATCGCAAACCTCAGCGATTTCCCCACCTTTATCAAGAAGGGTAAAAAATGCTTCCGCTATTCCAGATTCGGTATCAGATGGAGAGATGACAACACTGTCGGACTTCAGCATATTTATCCTGCTTCGCAGATTGGTCTTTCCTCGGATAAAAAGCTTCTTGAAATTGCAAAAAACACCTATTTCATCAATGACAGACGCCTTGATGATAACGGCTCTAATTCTTATCTGCCTGCAGGTGCAAGACTCGGTGTTGACCCCGATTTTGTTATCGAAGGCATAAAGCAGAACATCAAAGAATTCGGTATGCCCAACAGACTTTTCCGCCACCACGGCGGCGGAATCGAGCATCTGACAATGGTTCCTGCAACAATCAACGAAATGCTTCTGCAGGGTCACGAGGGTGTTATCAGACTCTTCCCCTGCTGGAACAAGAATTCTGATGCTTCGTTTGAAAACCTGCGTGCCGATGGTGCGTTCCTTGTTTCTTCATCTCTTGAAAACGGAAAGATAACCTCTCTGAAAATCAAGAGCCTCAAGGGCAGAAAGTGCAAGACTGATTGCTCCGATATCAAAAATGTAATCAGAGAATCAGACAATACCGAAATCCCCTTCAGTAAAGGCACAGAATTCATCACATTTGAAACTCAGCCCGATGAATCATACGTGCTGATATAACGAGAAAACAAAAAACCGACGGAGTAACATTTGCTCCGTCGGTTTCGTTTTTAATATGAATATAAGCTCATATCAAGTGATGTCTTATAAAATTTATGGTTATTGTTAACCAGAGCATCACCCTTGACCTTATATGTTCTTGTGGACCCTGTGTTGCCGTTGATGTTGAGAACAATCTTGGTGCTCTTAACGTCATAAGTGCCGCTTTCAATCGTGTTCAGTACACCGTTTTTGAAGAGACGGTAGCTGTAGCTTCCATCATCACGAAGTGTGAACGTAACTGCAATATCGTTGCCGTTATAAACGTAAGTTGAGCTCCACGTACCTATAGCCTCTTCTTTGTTGATACCGCAAGAACAAAGGCTGAAACATATTGTGCAAAGCAGAACAACTGCTACCAATGCTTTGAATTTTTTCATTTAAGCTTCCTCGCTTTCTTTTTCGGGTCAGATTATTTCAAAACCGAAACAGCGTCAGAGATTGTCTTTTCCATTGCCTCTCTGCCGTACTCATCAACCTGTGATTTATTCTTTTCGCCGTGTGTAAGGCAACCTGCACCGCCGATGCATCCGCCTGTACACGCCATACCTTCAATGAAGTTTGCATCAAGCACGTTCTTGCTCTTTTTAAGAAGTGCAGTTTTGCAAGCTTCAATACCGTCACAAACGGCAGGCTTGACTGTGAAATCGATTTTCTGTTCCTTCAATGCCTGCTCAACCGCATCGGAAAGACCGCCTGAACGAGCAAAAATTCTGCCGTAATATGAAGCGTTATCAAGAACGTCCTCTTCGAGAGAAGTGATATCGATATCCTTGCTGTCAAAGAGCGCCTGAAGCTCTTCAAAAGTCAGAACACTGTCAACGTAAGGCTTAACGGTATCAAGCTGTGCCTCTGATTTCTTTGCAATGCAGGGGCCGATGAAAACAACCTTTGCGTTTTCGCTGGTTTCCTTGATGTATTTTGCCAGCATAGCCATCGGTGAGAGGTTATGTGATACGTAAGGAAGAAGAGCAGGGAACGCAGACTTTATATACTGCACGAATGCAGGGCAGCAAGAGCTTGTGAGGAATTCCTTTTCTGCAAGTTCCTTTGACTCTGCCATCGCAACCATATCAGCTCCGAGAGCAGCCTCAACAACCGTATAAAAACCAAGCTTTTTGAGACCGGTTATTACCTGACCGAGTTTTGCATAAGTAAACTGGCTGGCAATTGAAGGAGCAACAACTGCATAAACCTTGTAGTTCGAATTGTTTTCGCTCTTTTTAATCATATCGATAACGTCAAGGATGTATGACTTATCGCTGATTGCACCGAACGGACACTGATAAACACAAGCGCCGCACTGGATGCACTTGTTGTTATCGATTGCCGCTGCGTTATCATCGTTAATGTTGATTGCTTTTATCTTACAAGCGCTCTGGCAGGGACGCTTACGGTTGACAATTGCAAAAAACGGACATACCTTTGCACACTGACCGCATTCAACGCACTTTGATTTATCAATGTGCGCAACGTGGTTATGGTCAAAAACAATTGCACCTCGTTTGCAGACGTCTTCGCAGCGGTGTGCAAGACATCCGCGGCAGGAATCGGTTACCTCGTATCCTGCTGCAGGGCATTCGTCACAAGCGATATCAATAACTTCGATAACGTTCGGATTCTTTTTGTCTCCGCCCATCGCAAGTTTTATGCGCTGTGCAAGAATTGCTCGTTCTTTATAAACACAGCATCTCATAGTAGGTTCTTTACCGGGTGAAATGCTCTTGGGAATATCCCAAAGATTTTCAATCAGGGTATCGTCCCAACTGTGTTTTGCAACTTCACGCAAAACCTTGTATTTAAGATATTGTATTTTAGTGTCAAATTTTCTCATTCATATACTCCTTGGATACAACCAATGTTATCTTTCTGCCCGTTTATATGTTTTCAAAAGCTGTTCAAAAGTTTGATTTTCGTTTTATGCCTTTGCCAGAACGTTTTCGTTAAAAAACTCAACAACATTTTCAGGAGTTACCGAAAAGAAATCATCGCCAATGGTAACGCAAACACCCTTCTGGCACTGACCAAGACAGAATGTGCCGGCTAATTCAACGGTATTTTCAAGATGATTTTCGCTGATAAGATTCTGAAGCTGTTCAACAACAAGGCGAGAGCCTTTGATGTGGCATGAGCTACCGATACATACTGTAACTTTCATAACTGATATCTCCTTACTTCTGCAGATATAATTTTAATCAAAACATATCAAGATAAATTATACACCTTTTTTAAATACTATTCAATAAGAAAATCAAAAAATGCTTTATACATATTTTACAGTTTTAATGACTTTTTGACACTGCTATAGATACAATATACTGTTTTTTCAAAAAATGATTCTTTGCTATTGATTTTATCGACACATATTGATAAAATATAAAAGATTAAAATGGGATTTTGCAAAAAGCTAAATCGATATATGTATTATCGATAACTAATGCATGGATTCTTTTTTCGTCACAAAACACACCTTTTTTATCCATAGCAAAGCATAAAGGAGGCGCGTCAATGAAAATCGTTCCCGTTCCAAGGGCTACGTTGGGCAGACTACCGTTGTACCTCAATTTTCTCAGAAAGCTGTCACCCGAAAAAGTTCCTTACATATCGGCAACAACCATCTCAAAGGAGCTGAAGCTGGGCGAAGTTCAGGTCAGAAAAGACCTTGCATCAGTCAGCGGTGCAGGAAAACCGAGATTGGGTTACTCAACAGAAGAACTTATTCAAAACCTGGAAGATTGCCTGGGATACAATGAGTTGACCGATGCCGTGCTGGTCGGTGCCGGCAAGTTGGGCGGAGCCTTGCTGCGATACGAGGGCTTTGAACGGTTCGGAGTCAGAATCGCCGCAGCGTTCGACAAAAATGAACAAGCATTCAATTCGGAAACAAAACCTCCGATAATGCCGATGAGTCAGTTTGAAGACTTTTGCAAAAAGAACAACATCCGAATCGGCATCATCACGGTGGTTGAAGAATCCGCACAAGAAATCTGCAATCAGATGATAAGATGCGGGATAACGGCAATATGGAACTTCGCTCCGTGCAAACTCAAAGTTCCCGAAGGTATTCACGTTCAGAACGAAAATCTTGCACTGTCACTTGCTCACTTAAGCAATCAACTCTCCCGCAGAAAAACAGAAGATTAAAAACGCACTCAATCAAGTCAAAAACAAAGAATAAAATAAAAAATCAGAAATGAGGTTCTACTATGAACAAAATCACAATTATCGGATCAGGTAGCGTCGGCTCAACAATTGCATACACCGCAACTGTTATGGGTCTTGCATCAGACATCGTTATGATCGATATCAACGAAGAAAAAGCACTCGGCGAAGCTCTTGATATCAGACAGGGTATCCCCTTCTGCAATCCCGCAACTGTTCGTGCCGGTTCATATCAGGATGCTGTTGATTCAGACATCGTTATCATCACATCAGGTCTTCCCAGAAAGCCCGGTCAGACCAGACTCGACCTCGCTCAGGCTAACGTTAACATTATGAAATCAATTGCTACCGAAATCGTTAAGTATGCTCCCAAGGCAACTTACGTAATCGTAAGCAACCCCGTTGATATTCTTACATACGTTTTCTGCAAAACAACAGGTATCCCCGAAAAGAGAGTTATCGGTTCAGGTACAATCCTCGACACATCACGTCTTCGTGCAAGAATTGCTGAATACTATTCAGTTAACCAGAAGAACGTTCACGCATATATCCTCGGCGAACACGGCGACACAGCTTTTGTTCCCTGGTCAATCGCAAACATCTCAAACGTTCCCGTTGAAGATTACAGAGATGCTGTTATGAAGACAGATCTTTACCCCGAGTTCGACAGAGACGCAGTTGAAGATTACGTTCGTAAATCAGGCGGACG
>JAGBUT010000063.1 GCA_017630695.1 Clostridia bacterium | reverse complement strand
GGCTGAAGGATAAACGCCCGTAGTGTGGTCAACAAAATATGTGTCGAAACCACTTTTCTTAATTTCATCTTCGGAAAGGTTTCTTGTCAACTGATAAACAATTGCACCTATCATCTCAAGGTGACCGAGTTCTTCAGTACCGATATCCGTCAATAGGCCTTTGAGTTCGTTGTAGGGCATAGCGTAACGTTGGCTTAAATATCGTAACGATGCACCAAGTTCTCCGTCGGGACCACCATACTGGGAAATGATGATCTGAGCATATTTCGGATTGGGATTTTTAATTTTAACGGGGTACTGTAATTTCTTTTCATAAACAAACATCAGCAGTCACACTCCTCAATCTCCCAGGGCCAGGGATTCTTAAGCCACTCAACACCGTGTCCTTTCTCTGCGGTAAGGGGATAACAGACATCTTCAAATTCGTTTCGTACCTGCTTGTATCTTGCGGCGGTACGGTTATGAGACTCAAGCATTGATAAATCCCACGGATGAGTGTCAAGATAAAGATGCATTTCCCAGAGTGCAAACTGTAATGCGCTTAGTTTCCGAAGCATCGTTTCGTTTCTTGTCATTTGCAGCACTTCCCGGCGAATGGCTTGTTGAGAACAGGGAAAAGAGTTCCGCATTCAAGTGCTTGCATTTCATCAAACATCGATGTATCGTTTTGCATTGGCACGTACATCATTGCAACGGTATAATTTGCTGGCAGAGGTGAAACTGAACGGCTGAAATATTCCTGCCGAGGCATCTGCCTGCGGTTATGCATTGCGTAATCGGACATAAAATCATTCCTTTCGGTTTTGAGGATTAACCTCTGCTGTCAGTATATTCCGAAAGATTATTTTTGACATAAAAAATCTCCGTACCTTTCAATACGGAGATGATTTTTAATTAAGTATTTTTAATATATCAGGAAAAATTTCAACGCTTCTTTTGAGAATTCCGTTCATATGAGCGATTGCTATGCCGTAATTGACAATCGGCACTCCGTTAGCGATTGCTCTTCCTATTCTGCTCTGCATCTCTTTTTCATTCAGCATACAGCCGCCGCAGTGAACGATTAGTGAAAATTCCTCGGGATTATCAGGAAATTCAGTTCCGCTTGTAAAACTGAATTCGGGTTTAGCGTTAGAAAAGCTTTCAATCCAACGGGGCATTTTTACCGTTCCGATGTCGTTGCATTGACGGTGATGTGTGCAACCCTCTGCAATGAGAATTTTGTCACCGTCTTTGATTTTTGAGAGCATCGATGCTCCTTCAACGAGTTTTGCAAGGTCGCCTTTGTATCTTGCAAAAAGAATTGAAAAGGAGGTCAGGGGAATATCTTCAGGCACTTCTTTTGAAACTTTTCCGAACGCCTGCGAATCAGTGATAACAAGTGAAGGTTTTTTGGCAAGTGAATCGAGTGTCTGCGCAAGTTCCGTGTCTCTGCAACAAACAGCCGTACATCCCGATTCAAGTAGTTCTCTGATTGTTTGCTGCTGGGGCAGAATGAGTCTGCCTTTGGGAGCAGATTCGTCAATCGGAATAACAAGCACAACCGTATCGCCTTTTTGGAGAAGATCAGCAACGATATGCTTTTCTGTCTTTGCGTTTCTTGAAAGAGAAGCGATTTTCTCTTTAAGCTCGTTGATGTTGATTTTATCCTTTGCACTTACAGAAACAGAATTATCATCAGTTACAACGTCCGATAAATCCGATTTGTTATATGCGATAATATACGGAGTTTTTCTCTCTTTGAATTCGGCAATAAGGTCGTTGTCTTTTTCGGATAAACCCACTTGTGAATCAACAACAAGAATTGCGATGTCGGTCTGTGCGAGAGCTTGTTTTGCCTTTTTGATTCGCAATTCGCCAAGCTCGCCTTCGTCGTCGATACCTGGTGTGTCGATGATTACAACGGGTCCGAGAGGGAGAAGTTCCATAGCTTTTTTAACGGGGTCTGTGGTTGTACCTTTAACGTCGGAAACGACTGCGAGTTCCTGACCCGTAACGGCATTGACAAGGCTTGATTTACCTGCGTTTCTCATACCGAAAAAACCGATGTGTATCCTTTCAGCAGAAACGGTATTGTTAAGTCCCATAGCGATCTCCTTTATCAGAATCTGAAGTCTCTGCGGTTGGAGTTTCTGATATCAATGATATTCTGCTCTGCAATTTTTCTGACCTTTTCACCTGGTACTCTTGTAAGCTCCTTGACAACCATTTCGTAACCGACTTTCTTTGTTTCTTCAGAAGCGTAGTCAACAAGGTATTCGGTGAGGGTCATCAATGCGTTGGGATGGCAGCAGTTAAGAATCTGACCGCTTTTGCAAAGGCTCATAAATCTGTCACCGGTTCTGCCTTCTCTGTAACAAGCTGTGCAGAAAGAGGGGATATGACCGTTTTCCATAAGCCAACGTACAACCTCGTCAAGAGTTCTCTGGTCGGAAACGTCAAACTGCTCTGTATCGTGAGGACGTTCTTCTTCGGTATAACCGCCGACAGAAGTTCTTGAACCACCGCTGACCTGCGAAATGCCGAGGCGGAGAAGTTTGCCTCTGACTTCTTCTGATTCTCTCGTTGAGATAATCATACCTGTATAAGGTACGGCAAGTCGGATACAAGCTGTGATTTTTGCGAAAATATCGTCTGATATTGAGTTGTCGAATGCATCAGCATCAATGTCGTCAGCGTGTTTGATTCTGGGTACGCTGATAGTGTGAGGGCCAACACCGTGAACAGCTTCGAGATGCTCCGCATGCATCAGCAGACCTGCAAATTCGTATTTGTAAAGCTCAAGACCGAAAAGTACACCGAGACCGACGTCGTCGATACCGCCTTCCATGGCTCTGTCCATAGCTTCGGTGTGATATGCATAATCGTGTTTGGGACCTGTGGGGTGAAGTTCAAGGTAGCTTTCTTTGTGATATGTTTCCTGGAAAAGAATGTAAGTGCCGATACCTGCATCCTTGAGCTTTTTGTAGTTTTCAACCGTTGTTGCGGCGATGTTGACGTTTACTCTGCGGATTGCACCATTTTTATGATTAACGCTGTAGATTGTGTTGATGCATTCAAGAATATATTCAATGGGATTGTGCACGGGATCTTCGCCTGCTTCGATGGCAAGACGCTTGTGGCCCATATCCTGAAGTGCGATAACTTCGTTTCTGACCTCTTCCTGCGTGAGCTTTTTGCGTGTTATATGCTTGTTTTTGAGGTGATAGGGACAATAAACGCATCCGTTAACACAATAGTTTGAGAGGTAAAGGGGAGCGAAGATAACTATTCTGTTGCCATAGAATGCAAGTTTGATTTCTTCTGCGATTTTATAGATTTCTTCAATCTTTTCAGGGATATCGCAGGCAAGAAGAACAGAAGCTTCTCTGTGGGTCAAACCACCGCATACACAGCCTGTTTCAGTTTTCTTCGGACGAGCTTTTTTGAGAATAGCGTCAATAAGCTCAACGTTATTTTTGTTAGCCTCGGCATATGCAATTGTGTCAAGAATTTCTTCGTGATTAATGAATTCCTCGGCTTTAAGTGATTTGGGATTGTAAACTGCCATATATTTTTCCTTCTTTCAGGTTGATTTATTTTATAATATCGCCTCTGTCGGTAACGATTTCGTAGCCGATATTCAGCATTTTAGTTTTCAGGTTTGTAAGATTCTGCGCTGATTCGTCACCGTCGGAAAGCTTGTTGTCATAAAGCATGTATTTTCTTCTTACCGATTTCGGGGAAAGATTCGGCATTATAACGTTTGCACCTGATTTGATGCCGTTTTCTCTGCCGTCTGAATTGACCGTGCCGAGAGCCGTTGTGGCAGGCAGAAGAATATTCGGTTTAATTAATCGGATTATTGAAAGCAGGTAGCAGGTAAGCTCTGCAGAGCCTGATAAATATCCTGCAAAATCTGTGTTTTTGTGTGGGATAAACGGACCGATTCCGCACATATCGGGTGAGAATTCTTCAATGAATTTTAAATCTCTTGCGATGTCGGAAACGTTTTGGAAAGGGGATCCGACCATAAATCCGCATCCGACCTGAAAGCCGATTTTCTTAAGCATATCAAGGCATTTCATTCGTTTAGTAAAACTCATTGAATCGGGATGCAATTTTCGGTAGTGCGATTCTGTTGCCGTTTCGTGGCGAAGAAGATATCTGTCAGCACCTGCGATATAAAGCTTTCTGTAACTTTCATCATCTCTTTCTCCGAGCGAAAGAGTAACGGCACATCCTTCACATTTTTGTTTTATTCTTCGGATGATATCGCAGAGAATTTCATCTGTGAAATATGCGTCTTCACCGCCTTGGAGTACAAAGGTGCGAAATCCGAGTGAATATCCCTCAACACAGCATTCAACAATCTCATCTGCAGTGAGTCTGTATCTGTCACAATTTTTGTTACTGCGTCTGATACCGCAGTAAAAACAATCGTTTTTGCAGATATTACTGATTTCGATAAGACCTCTGATAAACACCTTATTGCCGTAAACGGCTTTTCTTGCCGATACTGCTTTTTCCGTCAGATAAGTCGACGTATCGTGTGACCTTGCTTCAATCAGTGCTTCGTATTCTTCAATTGTCAGTGAATGCTCTGAAGCGAGTTTGTCAATCAGTCTGAATACATCATTCATGGCTTATCACCGATGAAAATGCAGTTTTTACGCTGACACCGTCAAGCTTACCGATCTTGCCCGAAAGAGCAGAAATCGTATCTTGCGGTGCATCAATTGCTATGCTGATGATGCTGATGTTTTTCTTTTTGTAGGGGATACCCATTCTTCCGATGATATATTCTCCGTTATCGTGAAGAAGAGCGTTTATTTGTTCAACGCTGTCGTTATTTTCAACGATGATGCTCATAACAGCTACTCTTGTTTCTATCATAACATGCCTCCGTTAAAATTTAAAATGCCGTACTCCCGAAAGGAATACGGCAAATGGATAGGACATAATTATCCCGTTCAATCTTATTCAGCCGTAACCATTCACGCAGAAAATCTTTGTGTCGGGATACTTTTTCTGTAATTATTATAGCACTATATATGGTGTTCAGTCAAGATATATACTGCCTGATTTATGTTGCATATGACACGAATTTATTGCAACTGACATAAAAAACGGAGCCCTTCGGTAAAACCGAGGACTCCGCTGAAATTATTTAATTATACACCTGCGATGAAATAGATAAGCTTGAGAGGGAGAATGTAGGGGAGGAGTTTGACAATTGTGTCGCAGATTGCCGAAACAATTCCGCCGAAATCATAGAAGAAACCGAAGTCTTCGGGTTCGGGAGCACCGTCATAGTCGAGGGTGAATGCCTGAGTATAAAGTACACCGCCAACACCTACGATTTCTGCTCTGACATAGCTGCCGATTTCGTCTGCATAATCGTCAAGATCGATTGTTGCGCCTGATGCGATTTCTTTACCGTCTGCGATCCAGCGGATAACAACTGCATTGTCAGTAGCAACGGTGATTGTGTCGTTACTTTCGTCAACAACAATGTTTGTTACAACGGGAACGATTGCGTTTTCGCCTGCATAGAATTTTTCACCGTTTGCAAGGGCTGTGTCAAGCATCTGAACAAGCTGCTGTGCTTCGGTTGTATTGATATTCTCTGCAATTGCTTTATAAGCTTCCATTTCAAGGGTGTTCCCGATATATTTGCTTGCTGCAAAGAACTGGCCGTTTTCCATTGCACTCTTGAGATCAGCAGAGGTAAGGTCGTTCATAAGCATTACGGTGTAACCCGAGTCAACTATGCCAAGGTTATGAGCGTCTGTTGTTGCGATTGCATAAACGTTTCTGCCGTAGGGAACGATTTTCTGAAGAAGAATATCCCAGAGCTTTCTGTCGTAACGTGTTCTGCTGTCGCCCTTGCTGTTGATATCAATGCCGAGGCAGGTATCGTAGCTGAGAAGCATATTGATGAACTTGTTGATTTTGTAGTTATAAACGGGGTCGTCGAGGTTATATGCGGATTCCTGAGTTTCTTCATCTCTTGCATTTGTATATTCGCCGGGATGGTTGATAACTGAAAGACCGCCCATTTCATCGATAGCGGCGATTGGTGTTTCGTAGTTGCTTGTGCCGCCGAGAACACCATTGCCCCAGTCTGCAAACCAAGAGTTAACGTGAGCGTTGTTAAATGAAGTGGGATTCTGTTCATTACCGTAGGGAACACGCATCATAGCGTGACCGTCCTGACCGTTAACTGTTTCGATATAATATTCGTCGTTTGTTTCTGCATCTGTGTCAATTCTGTAGTCAACACCGTCGGAAGTTTTGCCGTTTTCAGCAAGAACGTCTGTGAAAACACCGCCGTTCTTGACCCAGGAGATAAGCTTGAGGGGATCGTTGAATGTCTGGCTTGTGTATCCGTAGCTTACTGTACCGTGGTCAGTGATTGCAAGGATATCAAAGCCCATTTCATAATGTCTTTCAACCATTGCGGGAAGAGTTTCGTTACCGTCGCTGAATGTTGTGTGGCTGTGAAGGTCAGCTTTGTAACGGTTAATAGTTGCAAAATCGATTGTTTCATAGGGATTGGTGATTTCGTAATCAACTTCGTTGCCTGCAAATGCAACGGGTACAGCCGTGAGAAGCATTGTGAGAGAAAGGATAACGGCGGTGATTTTTGATATTTTTTTCATTTTAATTCCTCC
>JAGBUT010000062.1 GCA_017630695.1 Clostridia bacterium | reverse complement strand
TTTGCTTCTTACGGGAGCTTCAAAGCCGAGCGTTGAACCGCCCGTTCTCTTTTCAATAATCTTCTCGATGCCGTCAAACGCACCGCCGCAGATGAAGAGAATATTTGAGGTGTCAATCTGAATGAACTCCTGCTGGGGATGTTTTCTGCCACCCTGAGGAGGAACGTTTGCAACCGTACCCTCAATAATCTTGAGAAGTGCCTGCTGAACACCTTCGCCGCTTACGTCACGGGTAATTGAAGGATTCTCGCTCTTTCTGGCAATCTTATCGATTTCGTCAACGTAGATGATGCCTCTTTCAGCTCTTTCGATATCATAATCAGCTGCCTGAATGATACGAAGGAGAATATTTTCAACGTCCTCACCAACGTAACCTGCTTCTGTAAGGGTTGTTGCATCGGCAATAGCAAAGGGTACGTCGAGAATTTTTGCAAGAGTCTGTGCGAGCATCGTTTTGCCGACACCCGTGGGACCGAGCATCAGGATGTTACTCTTCTGAATCTCAACATCGCTGATTCCTCTGCTTCCGATTCTTTTATAGTGGTTATAAACAGCAACGCTGAGTGCTATCTTTGCGGCTTCCTGACCGATTACGTATTCATCAAGATGCGCTTTGATTTCAGCAGGCTTTGGGAGTGCTGTAACGTCAAAATCGCTGTGTCTTGAGTGAGAGGGCTCGGAATCAATAATCGAGCAGCAAAGGTCAACGCATTCGTTGCAGATATAAACGTTAGGTCCTGCGATAAGCTTTTCAACCTGATCCTGTCTCTTGTGGCAGAATGAACAGGTTACGGACTTATCTCTTCTGTCGTCATCTCTGGGCATAATATGCCTCCTGTGAAAATTTATCTGTGAGCAATAACCTTATCAACAAGGCCGTATTCCATTGCTTCCTGAGCTGAAAGATAATTATCTCTCTCTGTGTCTCTTGCAATTTCCTCAACGCTTCTGCCTGTGTTTTCAGCAAGAATTTTGTTGAGCTTATCTCTGGTCTTGAGGATGTGGTCTGCAACGATTTTGATTTCTGTTGCCTGACCTCTTGCACCGCCGAGCGGCTGATGAATCATAATTTCGCTGTTAGGCAGAGCGTATCTCTTGCCCTTTGCGCCTGATGAAAGCAGGAATGCACCCATTGATGCAGCCATACCGATGCAGATTGTTGAAACGTCGCATTTGATATACTGCATTGTGTCATAGATAGCCATACCTGCAGTTACGGAGC
This sequence comes from Clostridia bacterium, assembly GCA_017630695.1. Lineage (GTDB taxonomy): Bacteria > Bacillota > Clostridia > Oscillospirales > Acutalibacteraceae > CAG-177. Next base: position 4,093 of record JAGBUT010000062.1, on the reverse strand, counting down.
CGCCGGGGCTGTTGATATAAAGGCTGATATCCTTTTCCGCATCCTGACCTTCAAGATAAAGAAGCTGTGCAACGATGATGCTTGCCGTTGCGTCGTTTACCTCATCGGAAAGAACGATGATTCTGTCGTTAAGAAGGCGGGAAAAAATATCGTATGAACGCTCACCTCGATTTGTCTGTTCAACTACATAGGGAACAAGTGCCATTAAAAATTCAGTCCTTTCTCCGCAAATTACTGAATAAACCGGCATAAAGCCGGTTTATCCATAAACTCATATTCTGAATACTGATAACTAAAGTATGGTAAGATTTCTGCCGGATTATTCAGCAGCTTCTTCCTTCTTTGCAGCAGCCTTCTTTGTTGTCTTCTTTGCAGCGGGCTTCTTTTCAGCCTTTGCTTCTTCAGCGGGAGCTGCTTCGCCTTCTTCTGCTGCCTTCTTCTTGGTTGTTCTCTTTGCTGCGGGCTTCTTTGCCTTTGCGGAATCGATAACAACCTTGAATGCTGCCTGCTTCTTGATTTCTGCAGCAACTGTTTCTGCAGGAACGATTGTTCTGAGCTTTTCTACGTCGATGCCGTACATTTCGCTCATCTTGCTGTATTCTTCAGCGATAGCTTCTTCAGAAGCTTCGATAGCTTCAAGCTCGATAATCTTTTCAACTGCGAGGTCAACCTTAACGTCGCCTACTGCACGTTCCTTCATCTGAGCTTCGAAGGTTTCCTTATCCATACCCATATACATAAGGTACATATCAAGGTCGATGCCCTGCTGACCTACGCGCTGAGCAAAGGAATCAATGTTTTCCTGAGCCTTTGTTTCATACATGCACTCGGGAATTTCACCTTCAACGCTTTCGATAAGAGCTTCAACGATTGCATCTTCAAATGCTCTCTGTGCGCTCTCCTGCTTTCTCTTGAGAAGGTCTTCTTCGATGCCCTTCTTGAGATCAGCAACTGTTTCGTATTCGCCCATATCCTTTGCGAATTCGTCATCAAGCTCGGGAAGCTCCTTAACCTTGATTTCGTGAAGCTTGATCTTGAATGTTGCATCCTTGCCTGCAAGCTCGGGAGCGTATGCTTCGGGGAATGTAACGTTAACGTCAAATTCCTCGCCTACTGAATGACCGACAACCTGCTCTTCAAAGCCGGGGATGAATGAACCTGAACCGAGAGTGAGGCTGTATTTTTCAGCCTTGCCGCCGTCGAATGCCACACCGTCAACAAAACCTTCGAAGTCGATAACTGTGATGTCGCCTTCCTTTGCAGCTCTGTCGTCAACGTCAACCATTCTTGAGCCTCTGTCAAGCATATGCTCGATTTCTGTTGCGATTTCTTCCTTGGTAACCTTGGAATCAGCCTTTTCAGCTGTGAGACCCTTATAAGCCTTGAGTGTGATTTCGGGCTTAACTGTAACGTTGAAAGCGATAACTACGCCTTCTTCTTTGCTCATTGTCTTGATATCAACGTCCTTGGGCTGGTCAACGGGAACGATGCCTGCCTCGTCATAAGCAGCCTGAACTGCTGTGGGGAAAACGATTTCAAGAGCATCCTCGAAGAAAACTTCCTGACCGTAGAGCTTCTCAATCATCATAAGAGGAGCCTTACCCTTACGGAAGCCGGGGATAGCAATTGACTTTCTCTGCTTCATATAAGCCTGCTGAATAGCAGCTTTGAAATCTTCTGCTGAAACTGAAAGTTCAACTGCATAGGTGTTTGTTTCTGTCTTGTTAGCTGATACTAAACTCATTTTAAATTCCTCCATTTGACTTTCTAACCCGTTAATTATAACAAAAATTTTTTGAAATTTCTATATATATTTAATATATATTAATTTTTCTTATGTTTAGTTAAATTTTTCAAATTTTTTCATCAGTATTTGGTGATAATGCACCATTTTTCGCCACCAAAGTCGGACAAAATCCCAGAAAGTCGCTCGAAATCAGCTGAAAATGAATGCCGTCGCACTCTCCGTTGAATGCATTTGCGTGCGAATAGGAATGCAGATGACCGTAATAGCAACGCTTTATGCCCTCTTCAAGAAGAACGTTGTATATCTCATCACATTTGCGGTCACGGTTAAGAGGCGGATAGTGAAGAAAAACTATCGGCTCGAGACCCGTTGCTTTTGCCGCCTGAATCGACATTCTTAATCTGCCCGCTTCACGAAGCACAACCTTTTTATCAGCATCGCTTTCGGCATCAAAAAACCAACCTCTTGTGCCGCAGACTGCAACTCCGTCAGCCTCATAAGCATTGTTATGAAGAATATTCAGCGAACTAAGGGAATACTTTTCAAAAAATTCGTCTGCCTTTTTCTTGGTTGCCCACCAATAATCGTGGTTGCCTTTGAGAATTATCTTTCTGCCCGGAAGAGAATCGAGAAAACGGAAATCCGCAATTCCGTCCTCAAGATTCATACACCACGAAATATCGCCTGCAATAACAACCGTATCTTCATCGCGGACAAGGTGCTTCCAGTTGCTTTCAAGGCGCTTTTCATAGTCATTCCAGCCGCCGAAAATATTCATTGATTTTCCCGTGGAGAGTGACAAATGAGTGTCGCCGATCACAAAAAGAGCCATAACCTTATCCTTCCTGAAATAATTTGAACCAAACTGCAGATAATACCGATACGGATTCAATCCGATAAAACCGAAAGGAGTTTTTACGAATGAATAAGGAAATCCACGAAATTACCTGCTTTGCCAAAAACTGCGTTTATCACAAGGGCACAACCTCCTGCACAGCAGGCACAATCGAGGTAGGCAACTCCACCGCTTGTAAGTGCGGCGAAACACAGTGTTCAACCTTTAAGCTCAACGATACAGCTACAGGCAAGACAACCTGCGATTAAACGCCGAGCATATCGAAAACTACCTGCTCCATGCTGTCCTTTGAGCAACAGCCGTCAAATCTGACTGCCTTATCGCGGAGATTTGCAAGCTGCTCGGGGCAGCACTTCTTTGTAACCTCTGCAAGACGCTCAACCATTTCAAACTCATCGAGAGCTTCGTTTTTGCCCTCAACAGCCTCAAGAACTGCTGCGCTGAATTTGAAGGGACTTGCCGTTGAAGCGATAACACAAGGTGTTGCATCGCCTGAAGCAGCTTTGTAATCGTTATAAACCTTAACTGCAACTGCAGTGTGAGTATCGCAAAGATAATCCTTTGACTTGAAAACTTCGGCAATTGTTGCCTTTGTTTCTTCATCGTCACAGCAGCCTGCTGCGAAATCAGCCTTGATTGCTTCAAGAGTTGCTGCGTCAACCTCGTATCTGCCGTTTTCGGCAAGTGACTTCATCCAAGCGCAAACGTTTTCGCTGCCACTCATTGAATAGAGAAGTCTTTCAAGGTTGCTGGAGATAAGGATATCCATTGAGGGAGAAATTGTTGTGAAGAACTCACGGTTCTTATCATAAACACCCGTTGTGAGGAACTCGGTAAGAACGGAGTTGCTGTTTGATGCGCAGATAAGCTTCTTGATGGGCAGACCCATTTCCTTTGCATAGTAAGCCGCAAGGATGTTGCCGAAGTTACCTGTGGGTACGCAAACGTTGATAGCGTCGCCTGCTTTGATTTCACCGTCTGCAACGAGGTCGCAGTAAGCGGAGAAATAATAAACAATCTGGGGAACAAGTCTGCCCCAGTTGATTGAGTTTGCTGATGAGAAAGCCATACCGTTATCTGCAAGTTTTGCACCGATTGACTTATCTGTGAAAATCTTCTTAACGCCACTCTGTGCATCGTCGAAGTTACCTTCGATAGCGCAAACCGAAACGTTTGCACCTTCCTGAGTGCACATCTGAAGCTTCTGCATGGGGCTTACACCGTCACTGGGATAGAAAACAAGGATTCTTATGTTTTCAACGTCCTTGAAGCCTTCAAGAGCAGCCTTGCCTGTGTCACCTGAAGTTGCAACAAGAATAACGATTTCAGTACCCTTTGCAGCCTTGTTGCTTGCAACGGTAAGAAGTCTGGGGAGAATCTGAAGAGCCATATCCTTGAATGCGCAGGTGGGACCCTTGAAGAGCTCGAGAATATAGGTGCCGTCCTCAAGCTTTACGAGAGGCGCAACCTTTTCGCTCGAGAATCCCGTT
>JAGBUT010000061.1 GCA_017630695.1 Clostridia bacterium | reverse complement strand
TTGATGTTTCAAGGGTCTTTTTATTTTTCTGATTATTTTAAAATTCTCTTGACAAAACCTAAAAATGTCTCTATACTAATATTAGAGGGAACAAATGTTCACTCTATTTTTTGTTTTATGGAGGAATTATGACAGAATTTAAAAACGCTAAATATTTTGTCAGGAAAACTATCGTGTATTACGATGAACTGCAATATGTAGAGAAGGGATTGCTTGATACATTTGAACCTGTTACTACACAGAGCAAAAATTTTAAGAATTGGAAAGCAATTCTTGATTTGAAGACTTGTATCGAGTGCCGTTCAAGGCATGGTCAGATTTACAGAATTGATGATGTTGTTGTTCCGGAACCGCCGTTGCATAATAATTGCAGATGTGATATTATACCAATGGAATCTATTGAAGCAGGTAATGCTACTAAAAATGAAGAAAATGGTGCTGATTATTGGCTTAAACATTTTGGTGGATTACCGGATTATTTATATTTTCGAGTGATTTAGAAAAATTAGGATGGCGATACGGTAAACGACCTTCAAAGTTTGCACCAGGGAAAATGTATTCAAGAGGAGTTTATGAAAATTCTGACGGTCATTTACTTGATGCACCCGGAAGAATTTGGTATGAAGCAGATATTAATTATTATGAAGGCAGAAGAAACAGACATAGAGTTCTATGGTCTAATGACGGATTGATTTTTGTAACATACGATCATTATGAAACATTTTATGAAATTGTGTAGGAGAAAACTATGGAAGAAAAGAAGATAATCATATTAGATTTAACTGATTGTAAATATTTAGAAGAATTGCATGAGCGAATAAGAGTAGCATTTGGTTTTCCCGAATGGTATGGTGCAAATATGAGTGCATTTGATGATTTATTGTGGACCGAATGTGATGCTGAAGAGTTGATAATTATTGGTGAAAATACTTTGCCAAAAGAATTTGAAAGAATACTTGCTCAGATTCATAGAATTCTAGATAAAAAAGTGAAACAGACGCAAGAAGATCATATGCTTTATAATGATATAAAACCATTTTCCTACAGAATTGAAAGCTGAATAACGGTTTGATTTCCGTTACATAGACACAAAGAAAAAGCACTCACGCAACTGCGTGGGTGTTTTTCTTTTACTCTTAATATATGACTTGAATCTTTGTCACCGTGTTTCGGCAGACGAGTTGCGGCTGTTAACTGGCACACGAGTCTGCGCTCGCAGTGCGAGATGAAGCAGACTCGTTGAGCAGGATGAAACACAGAGCAGTGCGACGCGCTCCAAGCGAGCAATGCGACAATGTTTCTGACCGATGGTGTCACAGGCTTTGTCTTGAAGAGGAGCGGTAGTTAATGACAGTCCGGTGCACTGTCAGAGCTGCGACTGACCGAGGCCGCAGGCCGAGAGTTGAGTCCTGTTTAGGGCGCCAAAAGAAGAGAATCACTTTTGTGGTTTTATATCAATTATAATCTCTGTTATTTTTGATTATTATATTAATAGAAGCCACCCTTATTTGGATGACTTCTTGCGGTTAGTATTTAGCAGTAAAAAAGCATTATGAAAATAAATTGATACAAGCAATTATCAGAATTACGATTTCGACAAGATGTATGTAAATAGCACAATTGCTTATCATATTTGCTCGTTTAACATCTGTCGGGCTAAAGTCATACGGTATTTCTGAAGACATAACGTTTGCAAATATTGCAAATATGATACCGATAATAGGCAGAAATAAAGATATAACTGCTAATATGGAGGATAATAATAGTTTATAAGGGATGAATGAGTTTATAGTTTCGCTTGTGGATTTATTATTTGTTTTGATTTCGTTTTGAACAAATGATGTTTTGGGACTTGGTGGATTAATCGTACCTAATCGTTTTGCTTCGGCAGCTTGAATTACACAGCCGATGTTGGGGTTGCCATTGAAATCTTCAATGAATTCATTTTTGAATTTATTATATTCATTTATGTCGTGCCCAACAGCGAGAGTAAGCAATTCTTTTACGTCTTGGGCACATCCGTCGCATACGTATATTTGATTTCCATTTGTATCCAAATGTAATAACGATGCGTTATCTCCACTGCATAATTTGCACTTCATAACTTCACCTTCTACTATCCTTATGATACGATTATAGTATAATTAAATTTACAAGTCAATCATCTGAATTATAGGAAGAATTGAATTGATATTACATTATTCAATTGACACACTCGTTTCTTTGCAGTAATATATCCTTATCAAGACACATGGGAGATTTATATGGATAAAAAATTAAAAGTTGCCAATATTGGTATGAAATTTGGAATGAGTCACGTTGAGGGGGCGAGGGATTTCGGCGCTGAAATCGCTCTGCTCTGCGACAACAACGAAGAAAATCTTCGTTTTGCAGGCGAAAGATACGGTATTCCCGAGGACAGATGGATTACCGATTACAATGATATTATAACTAATGAAAGCATTGACGTTGCAACGGTTGCAATTCCTGACCAGCAGCACGTAAAGGTTTCTTGCGACCTGCTTCGCGCAGGTAAGCACGTGCTTTGCGAAAAGCCACTTGCACTGACCCGTGAGGACATTGAAGAGATGGTCAGAGTTTCCGATGAATGCGAAGCAAAGTTTATGGTAGGTCAGATTTGCCGATTTACTCCTGCTTTTGAGAAGGCAAAGGAGCTTGTTTCCTCGGGCACAATCGGTGACGTTTATTTTATTGAATCGGAATACGCTCACGATTATATGAAGCTTTGCGATGAGTGGAGAGCTGACCCTGCTCGCCACGGTGTTATCGGTGGCGGTTGCCATGCAGTTGACCTTATCAGATGGATTGTGGGTGACCCTCAGGAGGTTTTTGCCTACGGCACACATATGCTTTTGCCGATGGTATCGTATGACGATGCGACAATTGCCGTTATGAAATTCGGTGAAAACGTTATGGGTAAGGTTTTCGTTTCGACGGGATGTAAAAGAGGTTATACTATGCGTACCGTTATCTACGGCACAAAGGGCACAATTATCTGCGATAACACTTCACCCACGATGACTCTTTTCCTCACCGATGAAGAGGGCGTGGTTCTTCCTGAGCAGACGATTGACGTTGTTGTCAACAATCACAACGCTGCCAAGGAATTTGAAGTTTTTGCGGATGCCATTATCAATGACAAACCCGTTATGACGGATGCAAGAGAAGGGGCAAAAACAGTTGCCGTTTGCCTTGCTATTGTTGAATCGGCAAAAACAGGCAAACCTGTTAAGCCCGATTATAATTTCTAAAAAAAGAGGCTGTTTCGTTTTTGAAACAGCCTCTTTGTTATTCTGTTATCTTCCATCTCTGCTGAAGAATTGTGCAGGGGAAATCATCTGATTCTGTTGCGTAGAAAATTGTGAGTAACTCACCGTTATCAAGTTCAACTGTTGAAGGATAACCGAGGTCATCGCTGTCTTTACCTTTGTAAAGACGGATATCCTTCTCCCAGCTTTCACCACTGTCACGGCTTATCATCGCCATAATTCCGTAAGGACGTTTTCTTCTGGAGTAGGTTGCGATGAGTAATCCCGAGTTGAGAAGAAGCATATGCGAGGGGGCGCCGCCATCGATATCGAGAATCATCTCGGGAGCAGACCAAGTTTTGCCCTTGTCATAAGAAACACTCTGAAAAAGAGTGAAAACGTCGTCGGGTCTTTCTTCGCTTTCGCCTCGGCAATGGCAGATGAGTTTGCCGTCGGGCAATTCGATAAGATGAGGTTCAGCGATGATTATTTCGGGGTGTTCGAGCGTGATTTTGCCGACGAATTCGGTTTCGCCACTGTCGGTGTTGAGTCTGACAACATCAACTCCGCCTCTGTAATCGTTAAAATTGTTACCTGCCCACAGCACAGTGCCGTCACGAAGCTGAGTCGGGCCGTGTGGAGAAGTAACGGGTGAACGCATAATTTTGCCGAAGGTTACACCGAAGTCACGGCTTATACGGAAAGTGGGACCAAGGAACCTCTCCTCATCCTCTTTTGTGATGGTGTCGATATAGCTTTGAATATAAGAGTTATCCTGATTGTAGCCTCTTTGCATTTCGGCAGAGTTGTTGAACGAGGTGATAATGACTCCGCTTTCGCCAAACGGGCAGATACCGACGTCTCTGTCATCAAGAGGGGTGTCGATAATGGGGGTGGGGAAAGTATAGGTTTTGCCGCCGTCACGGCTGAAAGAAAGAACCGCTTTGCCGAAAGGACAAACGTGGTCGAGTCTGAAGCCTGATGCACCCACGGCGATTGTGTCGTTCTGCAGAAGAGCAGCGGTGGGCCAACCGAAATAGTTGTGATGGCTGTTCGGGTTTGACATAACGGTTTCCGGTCTGCCGATAAGTTCGATTTTCATTCTTATCACCTCGGGTTTTATTTTACAATAATAATCAGTATTTTTCAAGGGATACCGTATCGCTTTTAAGTATTTACAAAACGAGCAATTTGAGGTATTATAAATATATATGTAATCCGATGCCGCTTTTTAAATTGCGGCGGAAAGGAAGATGAAAATGACGTCTCTTAAATATTGGGAAAATCCTTATATGATTAAGGAAAATAAAGAGGACGGTCACAATACCGTTTTGCCCAGAACTACAATTAAATCTGCAATTGCAGGGGAGGATGCTCCGCTTCGCATCAGCCTCAACGGAATGTGGAAATTCCGTTGGCAGCTGGGCGTTGATGGCGTAAGCACTGATTATTTTGCTGACGGATATGACGATTCCAAATGGGATGACATTGAGGTTCCCTCTCTCTGGCAGCTTAAAGGCTACGGTAAGCCGATTTATCTTTGCAATTCCTATCCGAAGGCTCTTTCGTCAGCAAAAAACGAGCTTCCCAAAATCAACCACAATCTTAATGAGCTCGGCGTTTACCGCCGCAGCTTTGATATTCCCGAAACCTTTGAGGGCAAAAGAATTTTCATTCAGTTCGGTGCGGTTAAAGCAGGTTTCTTCCTCTATATCAACGGCAGACAGGTTGGTTATTCGCAGGGTTCGATGACTCCTGCAGAATTCGATATCACCGATTATGCGGTTATCGGCAAAAACGAAATTACCGTTGAGGTTTATCGTTATACCGACGGCACGTATCTTGAAGATCAGGATATGTGGTTCCTTTCAGGTATTTACAGAGAGGTTTTCATTTATGCGGAAGAACAGCTTTGCATAAGGGATTTCTTTGCAAACACATCTCTTGACGATGCGTATGAAAACGGTACTCTTGACCTTGAAATCACTCTGAAAAATTACAACAAAGACGAACTTGATTGCACTGTTGAAGCGATTCTTGTTGAGAACGGTGAGCAGAAGAAGTTTGCGGCTGAAAAGATTACTGCGAAGTCAGGCAAAACCGTTCTGCATTTCAAGCATATCGAAGAAAAAGCAAAGCAGTGGTCTGCTGAAGAACCTAATCTTTATCAGCTTGTTATCGTTCTCAAGCATGGCAGAAAGGTGCTTTCGGCAAAGTGCATCAGAATCGGTTTCCGTAAAATGGAAATCAAAAACGGTGTGCTTTATATGAACGGCAAAAGAGTTATCATCAAGGGTGTTAACCGACACGATTTTGACCCCGATAACGGCTGGGCAGTGCCGCTTGAAAGATATTATCAGGATCTTTACCTGATGAAGCGAGCAAACATCAACGCAATCAGAACAAGCCATTATCCCGATGCAGAGATTTTCTATGAGCTTTGTGACGAACTCGGCTTCTACGTTATGGATGAGGCTGACGTTGAAACTCACGGTGTTCGTCGAAAGAATTGTCCCGGTGACAACCCCGAATTCAAAGAGGCGGTTGAGGACAGAGCAGAGAGAATGGTGCTTCGTGACAGAAGCCACGCTTGTGTATGCTTCTGGTCACTTGGTAACGAAGCAGGCGACGGTATAAACTTCACTCACGAAAAGAATGCAATTCTTGCACTCGACAACACAAGACCCCTCCATTATGAGGGTGATTTTGATCTGACAAAGAGTGATTTCATCAGCAGAATGTATCCCGTTGAAAGCGTTGTAGAGCTTATGCGTCACAAGAAGGCGATAACCCCCACGCTCTATGATAACGTTGCAAACGCACTTGCGGCCGATAACAAACCTGTTCCTGCAAGGTTCTATGATACTCATCCCGTTATGTATTGCGAATTTGCCCACGCAATGGAAAACAGCCTCGGCAATTTCAAAGAATACGTTGACGATTTCGAGAAATATGAGCATATGTGCGGCGGTTTCATCTGGGACTACGTTGACCAGTCACTGCGTGTCAAAGAGGACGGCAAGGAAAAATGGCTTTACGGCGGCGACTTTGACGAGGGTAATACAAGCTATTATTTCTGCGCAAACGGTATTATCACAGCCGACAGAATGCCCCAGCCCTCATATTTTGAGGTAAAGAAAGTATATTCAAATCTTGAACTTGTTGATTGCGATTGCAAAAACGGCAAGATTATAATCAAAAATAAGAATCTCTTCATTTCAACGAAGGATTATAAATGGGTATGGAGCGTTACCGTTGACGGCAACGAGGTCAAGAACGGTGTTGCCGATGACGTTATCGAACCGCTTTCAGAAAAGGAAATCCAGCTTCCCGTAAGCCTTGCAGATTATCCCGAGGGCGAAGTTATTCTGACGGTTTCGTTTGTTCTTGCGGTTGATAAGGCTTGGGCAAAAGCGGGCTTTGAGCATAATTTCGGTCAGCTTGTGCTTCGCGAATCAACTGCCGCGAAACGCAGACCTGCCTATGGTGAGCTTAAATATTCTCACAGCGGAACAAACGTTAAAATAAAGGGTGAAGATTTCTCTGCCGAAATCAGAGCAGGCGCACTTGCTTCTCTCAAATATGGCGAAAAGGAAATCATCGAATCAAATTCACCCATGCGTCCCGACTTCTTCAGAGCCCCTACCGATAACGACAGAGGCTACCTTAACTTTGTGCCCTTCTTAAGCGGAATTCATCCGATTTATCAGTGGAAGAAAATAACTGCACTGACATCGGCATACTCTGTTAAAGCTGAGTCGACTCCTTCGGGTGTTGAGGTCAGAGTTAACTGGGCGGCACCTTTTGTTGCAGGCGTATCAACGGTTTATCTTTTCTCTCCGGCAGGAGAGGTTACCGTCAGTCATAAGGCAATCGGACTTGCATTGCCGATGCTTAAAGTTGGCATGAGAGCAGGCATCAAGAGCACATTTGATAAGGTTGAATGGTATGGCAGAGGTCCTCACGAAACTTATTGCGACCGTAAAACCGGTGCAAAAATTGCCCGTCACGAAATGAGCGTTGCCGAGCTTGAACACAGATATATGAGACCGCAGGAAAACGGTCACCGTACAGACGTGAGAAGTCTTTGCGTTACTGATGATTCGGGTTTCGGAATCGTTATTGATTCAATGGATATCCCCTTCGGATTCAACCTCGGTTACTATAATCCCGAAAAACTTGACAAAGCAAAGCATCTTTTTGAGCTTGAAAAGGATAATTGCATTACCCTTTGCCTTGATGCGGCAATGAGAGGTGTTGGCGGTGATATGCCCGGATGCGCTTATCTCCATAAACCTTATAAGCTTAAAGGTGGCAAGGAATACAGCTTCACATTCAGAATTTCAAAGAAATAATATGAATAAAACAAACGTTATGAGGCTGCTTGAAGCAGCTAAAATCCCATATGACCTGCTCGAATATGAGGTTGACGAAAACGACCTTTCGGGCGTCACCGTTGCGAGAAAAACGGGTAAGGATTCCTCGCAGATTTTCAAAACACTCATTTTCTTCGGTGAAAAAAACGGCTTCGGAGTATGCTGCATCCCTGCATGTGAAGAGCTTGACATGAAGAAAACCGCAAAGGCATTCGGTGAGAAAAAGGTTGAAATGATACCCGTTAAGGATTTACTCAAAACAACGGGTTATATCAGAGGCGGCTGCTCACCGATAGGAATGAAAAAACAGTTCCCGACGGTTATTGACGAAACTGCGTGTCTTTTTGATAAGATTTACGTCAGCGCAGGTGTCAGGGGAGCGATGCTCGGAGTTAATCCCGATTCCCTTGCCGAATACGTCGGAGCAAAACTTGCAGACGTGACAGTATAACAAAAAGCGTACCGTTTTTGCGGTACGCTTTTTCTCTTTTATTTCTTTTTGATTCTTGACCAATAATCCTTTGCCGCTTGTTCGGTGCGGTTATCACCGAAATCATAGTAACGACGGTGCTTGATTGCATCGGGAAGATATTGCTGGTCAACCCAGTGATTCTCAAAGTCGTGAGCATATTTATAAAACTGACCTTTGTTCGGGTTATCCTCGCCGTCGTAATGCATATTCTGAAGCTGACGGGGTACGGGTCCCGTTTTGCCTGCGGAAACATCCTGCATTGCAGCGTTGATTGCGTTATATGCGGAGTTGGATTTGGGGCTTGTTGCAACGAGCACAACTGCATCGGCAAGAGGAATTCTTGCTTCGGGCAGACCGAGCATCATTGCAGAATCAACAGCCGCCTTGACAATCGGGATTATCTGCGGATAGGCAAGGCCTACGTCTTCGCAAGCGCAAACAAGGAGTCTGCGACAAGCCGAAATCAGATCGCCTGCTTCAAGAAGCCTTGCAAGGTAATGCACAGCCGCATCGGGGTCGGAGCCTCGCATCGATTTCTGATATGCAGAGATGATGTCGTAATGCTCGTCACCGTCTTTATCGTATCTCATTGCGCTTTTCTGGGTCAGGGATTTTGCACTTTCGAGTGTGATTTTTTTAATGCCGTCTGTTTCACTTGCGGAAAGCACGCAAAGTTCAACGCTGTTGATGGCTTTACGCACGTCACCTGAACAAGCGGTTGCAATGTGTGAATAAACGCCTTCCTCGATTTCGTAGGTTTCGTTTCTGTCTGATGCGATGAAATCAAAACCTCGTCTGACTGCTTTCTCGGCTTCGTTGGGAGTTACGCTCTTGAATTCAAACACGGTTGAACGGCTTAAAATTGCACTGTAAACGTAGAAATAGGGATTTTCAGTTGTTGATGCGATGAGTGTGATTGCTCCGTTTTCGATATATTCGAGAAGCGTCTGCTGCTGCTTTTTGTTGAAATACTGAATTTCATCGAGGTAGAGCAGAATTCCGTTTGGTGCAAGGAAAGTATCAAGCTTCGCAACAACCTCTTTGATATCGGCAGTGCCTGCGGTTGTGCCGTTGAGTTTAACGAGATGGCGGTCTGTTGTTTTGGCGATGATGCTCGCAAGAGTGGTTTTGCCGACACCCGGAGGGCCGTAAAAAACCATGTTGGGCAATTCGCCTGACTTGATTATGTTACGCAAGGGCTTACCCTCACCGAGAAGGTGGGGTTGACCGATGATATCATCAATTGTTTTCGGGCGGAGTCTGTCCGCAAGGGGAGCCGACATAGAATTCTCCTTTTCAAATTAACTGATATTATGATATAAATAAAAACAGAAAAAGTCAAGAAGAAACGCTCAAATGCTTAACTTGACAACTTTGGATATCTGATATACAATTAGTTAAGAATAATTATGACGTTAGAGTGAATGAGGTTATAGTTTATGACGAAATTCAGAAAAATTATTGCACTTTTGCTTGTGCTTGTTACTGTTTTTTCACTTGCATCCTGCGGTGAGAAAGAACCCGTATCCGAAATCGATGCTGCTCCCACAGCAGAGCAGCATGAGGTTGCAGACCCTGACAGAGGTGAAAATAAGGTCAGAGTGTCAGCGATCAGTGCTGTCGGCGGCTTCCCGATTCTCAGACTCGTGCTTGACAGAGAATACGCTTACACAATCGTTGAGCGTGGCGTTGATTCAATGAAATCCGCACAGCTTCTCAAAGATAACAAGGTTGATATCGCTTCCGTCAGAGTAGATGAGCTTCCTGCAATTGCCGCACAGACGGATATCGTTGTTCTTGCAGGTCTCAATAATCTTGTGGTTTCAGCAATCGCAAAGGGTGACAGCGGAGTAAAGAGTATCAAGGATTTCTCCGGCAAAACCGTTTATTGCGGAGGTAAAGATACTCTTTCGCAATACGTAACTGAAAAAGCTTTTGCTGATGCGGGAGTCAATGCAGAGCTTATCTTTATGAGCGATGATGAAGTTTCGCTCAAGCTCAAAAGCGGTGAAGCTGAATATGCTGTTCTTCGTGAGCCGCAGGCAATTTATCTTGTTTCTGAAAAATCGGAATTCAGACGTGCGTTCAGAGTAATGGATGCTGATGATATAAAGGCTGATTCGTGCCTTGTCGCAAGGGCAGATTACGTTGCAAAGAATCCCGAAATTATCAAAGAGATTGTTACTCACGTTGAAAGCTGCACAAATTCTCTTTGTACAGACGGCGGAAAGCTCTATACTTCAGCTGAATTCGTAACCGCAGGTTATTTCTCAAACAACGAGACTGCACTGAACGCTATATCTGAAAGCGGCATCGCCTTCACTGAAAAAGAAGAAATGAAGGCATCAATCAACGCAACTCTTGAGTTCGCAGGCAGATACAACTCTGCAATAACACCTCTTCCCGATAACGCATTTTATATGGGATAATATTTCAGGACTGCATTACCTGATGGGCGATGCAGTCTTTTTGTCATTGTGAACAAATAAAGGCGTCGGCAATTGTGATGGTTGACGAAAGGTAAAATAAAAATGATTTGATTTGGATAAATTTAAGCGGGTATTTGCGAAAATTATCTTGAAATTATTTATAAAATATACTATACTATCCACATACATGCTCCTTTATTTATAAGTGGAGCAAGGTTGATTCCAGCGGTTATCCGCATCAATATTAGGAGGAAAAAACATGAAAAAGATTCTTGCAGTTCTCCTCGCACTCTCAATGCTTTTCGCATTTGCAGCTTGCGGTGGTAACAACGAACCCGAAACAACAACAGCTCCCGTTGAAGAGTCAACAGAAGCTCCCGCAACAGAAGCTCCCGCAACAGAAGCTCCCGTTGCTGACGATCCTTCAGCAGAAGCTCCCTCGGACGCAGCTCCCGCTGATCCCGCAGCTATGCCCGAAGGCACAGAAGCTATCGTTGCATATTTCAACACAGCTATCAACGCTGTCAAGACAAACGCAAAGAGCGTTAAGCACCACTATTCAAGCATTTCAATCACAGGTCAGACAAAGTTCCCCAAGTTTATCGACGCAGCTATGAAGCTTCTGGGCGGTGCTGATGCATTCATCAACGATCAGCTTGCAAAACAGAGCAAGGGCGAACAGACCTATACAGGCGCAGACATCAAGGCTAAGTTCCCCGTTGAAACAGAAAGCTACGCAAGTAAGCTTACCGCTGCTGACGTAAGCTCAGCAAACGTTGTTGAAAAGGACGGCAAGTACGTTGTTACTCTCGTTCTTGTCAGCGATGCAAAGAGCTCAACCGTTAAGCACGGTCAGGGTCACGCTCCCAAGGCTTTCAACGTTGTTCTTCCCGGCGTTGTTAACGACAACGTTCCCGGTCCCGTAGCAGGTATGCTCGGCGGCGAGGCTGAAATGAACTATCCCGCTTGCAAGGTTATTGCAACAATCGACCCCGCAACAGGCAATGTTGTTAACGCTGAATATTTCGTTAACTGGACAATCAACTTCGGCGATAACATCATTCTCCCCTTTACAACACACGATCTCTACGCAATCAATTTCTGATTACATAAACAAAGCAGGTGACCG
>JAGBUT010000060.1 GCA_017630695.1 Clostridia bacterium | reverse complement strand
TTTGCGGGAAGGATTATGGCGAGAATCTTTGAACCGTCAAGCGGCGGAATGGGAAGAAGATTGAAAACCGCAAGGCTGACGTTAATCATCGCCGCATACGTGAAGAACATATACGAAACGTACCACACAAGCTGTTCGCCATCCGTATAAAGGACAACTGCGGTATCCGAAAGAAGCGTAAAGAAGATTGCCATAAGGATATTTGATACGGGACCTGCAAGAGCCGTCAGTGCCATGCCAAGCTTGGGCTTTTTGAATCTACGTGCATTTACAGGCACACCCTTTGCATAACCGAAGCCGACAAGCAATATCATCAGGGCACCGATAACGTCAATATGAGCAAGAGGATTGAGAGTGAGTCTGCCTTTGTTCTTTGCAGTATCGTCACCGAGCTTTGTGGCAACAAATGCGTGAGCAAACTCATGAATGGGCAAGGTGCAGAAAACAACGAACACACTCGCCATAAAGCCGATTAAAACATCGGTCATATTACCTCTGCTTGAAATCAAATCTAAAAGCATTTTTTAAAACCTTTCCGTGCCGACAACCATTCTTCCGATGCCGTTAAAATCGTTTTCGGAATAAACATTGGCACATTTTGCGGTAAATAATTTTTCAATTGTTTCCGTCTGATTTTCTCCGCATTCAACTGCAATCGCTCCCCTGCAGAATGGAAGCCATTTCAGAGCAAGTGCTCTGTAGAAATCATATCCGTCCGCACCGCCATCGAGTGCCATTGACGGTTCTCTCTGCACTTCTTTCTGAAGAAACGGAACTTCTGCGGATTCAATATATGGCGGATTCGAGAGAATCAGATCGGGCTCGGGTAACTCAAACCCTTCATAGCCGTCAAATAAATCTCCGCTGATAAGCTGTGCATTTTCACAGCCGAGATGATTTTTGTTTACTGAAAGATATCGGAAAGCCAATTCGGATTTTTCAAGAAGAAAAACCTTTGCGTCGGGTCTGTTTTTTGCAACGCTCAAACCGATACATCCGCTGCCTGCGCACAAAACAAAAACAACGGAATTTTTTTTATCCGAGAGATAGTCGAGCGCGAAATCAACAAGCATCTCTGTTTCGGGTCTGGGGATAAGTACGCCTTCGCCTACTTTGAAGGTTTCGCCGTAAAAATCCCATTCGCCGATAACGTACTGCACGGGGCTGCCATCTGCACGGCTCTTTATCATTCCGAAGAAACGCTCTGCCTTAACACAATCGGCATCGGATTCACCGTGAAGCACCGCATAATCTCTGCCGCATTCAAATGCCGCTTCAAAAATCCAGCGAGCTTCATTGACTGCGTTGTCAACGGCTGCTTCGTTAAGCTGTTTCACAGCCTGAGAAAGAATTTCCTTAATCTTCATCGATTATTCCTCTTCGGTCTCCGATTCCGCAGATTCAACGGCTTCTTCTACCTTGTGGGGAACTTCACCCGTCAGACAAGCGTTCATAGCTTCAATTGCTACCTCGATAATATCATCGGTAGGCTCAACGGTTGTTATTCTCTGCATAAGCAGACCGGGAAGAGAAAGGAACCTTGTGAATTTATTGGGATATTTACCTGCAAGCTGGATGAACTCAAAGCCAACACCCATAATCGCGGGAAGCATAAGAATCTTTGTTGCAATCCAGACTGCTCGGATTTCTGTTAATTCAGGGAACGCAATAGAAACGATTGATGAAATAAGAATGCTGAGAATAATTGTTACAAAGATGAAGCTCGTGCCGCATCTGGGGTGGAAGCGTTTCATTTCTCTGACGTTATCAACAGTGAGTTCTTTGCCTGCTTCAAAGCAGAAAATTGCTTTATGCTCCGCACCGTGGTACATATAAACTCTGCGGATTTCTTTCATTCTTGCAACGAGAGCCATATAGGCTACAAAAATGATAACTCTGATAACACCTTCAAAAAGAGCTCTGAAGAGTTCTATTTTTCCGTCTGCGAGGTATTTGTTTGTAAGGTCAAACAAAACAGAAGGAAGATACATAAACAGCAGGAACGAAATACCGACACCGAGAATCATTGAGATAAAGCCGATTACAGCCATCATTTTCGGGCCAAAATGGTCGCTTATCCATTTATCGAGTTTCAATTCGTTTTCTGCCTGCAAATCGTCCATTGAAGTTTTCTCGGCAGACTCCATAAGAAGCTTGTAGCCGCTTATCATCGATTCAATAAAAGAAACGATACCACGGAGAATCGGAATATTGAATAACTTAACCTTCTTTCTGATTGAAACGAAATCCTTCATCTCGGTTTCAATTGTGCCGTCAGGTAAACGAAGCGACATCGCCATACCCTTCGGGCCTCTCATCATAATGCCTTCCATCAGCGCCTGACCGCCGACGGCAACATATTCATTTTTCTTTTCAATTTTACTCATCTGATGCTGTGTCTCCTTCTGACTCTGCTCTGCTGTCTGCAAACGTTACAGGTTCAAGCGGCAGAGTGATTTTTACCGTTGTGCCTTCACCGAGCAAACTTGAAATCTCAAGCTCACCTTTATGAAGCCTGATGATTTCATCAACAACGGCAAGTCCGATTCCCGAGCCTCTGACCGTGGAATCAACTTTATAGAATTTTTCTTTGACGTGCGGCAAATCCTCGGCTGATATTCCGATACCCGTATCACTGACCGTTACAACAAGCGTTGCAGGGTTGGGCATATCGGCAATAACAATAATTCTGCCACCGCTTTTTGAATATTTAAGTGCGTTATCAAGAATATTGATAAACACCTGCCTCATTCTCGAAGCATCTGCAGTTGCAGGTGCAGGAACGTGAGGAACGTTGTAAACTATTTCAATGCCTTCCTTGGCAGTTCTTTCTCTGAACGAAAACAGAACCTCGTCAAGCTCGGCAAGAATATCGATTTTTTCAAAATTGAGTTTCATTCTGCCGCTGCTCATTCTTGAGAAGTCAAGCAGCTCTTCAACCATCTCGTTGAGTCTTGACGCTTCGCTGATGATTACGCTCATACCTCTCTGCGTCATCGCAGGGTCAGTATCACCAATCTGAAGCAGGGTTTCGCCCCAGCCCTTAATTGCGGTAAGCGGTGTACGAAGCTCGTGGGAAACGGTTGAAATGAAATCGTTTTTAAGTCTGTCCGTTACAGAGAGCTTGGTTGCCATATCGTTGATGGTTTTGCAAAGCTCACCGATTTCGTCATCATAGGAATAATGGTCAATTCTCGCTTCAAGGTCGCCGCCTGCAATCTTTTTGGCGGTATCACCAACTGCTTTGACGGGATTGACGATTGAACGGATAAATATACTGCCCGAAATCATAAGAAGTGCGAACAGCGCAATCGCAACAATGCTGACGGTAATTGTCAGTCTGACAAGCTGATTTTCAATCTGCTCGAGCGATATCATAAAACGTACCGCACCTGCGTGCGAGCCGTCAGGGTAATTATAAACGCAGGTTTTTGCGATTATCTTTTCGCCCGAAGGAAGTCTGCCTGTCCACTTTGCGTTGTTTGTGCCTTTCATCGCTTCTTCATAGTCAGGCATTGTGACCTTGCCCTTGATTTCAAATCCGCTTGATGAAAGCATAACGTTTCCCGAGTTATCGATAATCCAAACAGCCATACTGTCTTTATCAGGAAAGCTTTCAACAAAATTTCTGCCTGCATTTCTGAAGCCGTCCGTCGCCGCATCACCGTAAAGTGCAAAGCTTGAGGAAAGCTCCTCGGCAGAATATGAATCCAGCGCCATATCTGCAACGCTGTAATAATAACCTCGTAAGGAAAGAAGCAATGCAAAAGAAACCGTGATGAGAATCAAAACAACAACAGACGCAATGTTAAGAAACCAGCGTTTTGTTATGCCTGCAAATCTCATGCATTCCTCTCCTTTCCGAAATTTAGTTTTCAATCGTCAGACAAGCCATTTGTAACCGATGCCCCAGATTGTTATCAGGTGCTGGGGATTGGACGGTTCATCCTCAACCTTCATTCGAAGGCGTCTGATGTTTACGTCAACAATCTTTTCTTCACCGAAATATTCATCGCCCCAGACTCTGTTAAGTATCGACGTTCTGCTCAAAGCGGCACCTGCATTTGAGAAGAAATATTCCATCATCTGAAACTCAACCTGAGTAAGTTCGATAAAAACTCCGTTTTTAGTGAGAGTTCTGCTTCTGAGATTGAGCGTGAATTCACCGAGCGTAACCATATCGGAAGAGATTTGTTTTCCCGTGTTATTCATTGCAACTCGTCTGTAAATCGCATCCACTCTCGCAACAAGCTCCGAGGGAGAAAACGGTTTTGTTACGTAATCGTCTGCGCCTGACATAAGACCCGTAACCTTATCCATCTCCTGCGTTTTTGCAGTAAGCATTATTATTCCCAGATTATTGCTCTTCTGACGAAGAAGTCTGCAAACCTCAAGGCCGTCGACATTCGGCATCATAACGTCAAGAACCGCAATATCTATCTCACCGCCATACGAATCATAAAGCTCAAGTGCCTGCGCACCGTCACTCGCTTCGATTACCTCGTAGCCGCCTCTGCGAAGATTGATAACAACAAACTCGCGGATAGCTGCTTCATCCTCTGCGATAAGAACCCGTTTCATAATTTCACATCCTAAAATGATGAATTTATTTTTGAATAAGAGGAAGGATTTTTGTTTTAAGCTCGGAGTCGGTTATTCCTCTTTCGGCTCCGTTCTGATTGATATATGCATAGACCGTGTATTCATCCCTGACTATGAGAGGGATATGGTTTTCAAGGTCGGTTGTTCCTGATTTTTCGTTTGATATACGAAGAATGGAATAAAGCTCAGTGGATTCACCCGTCTGCTCATTCTTTTCTTTGACAATCCAGCAGTTAAGATCACGGTAATCCTCAACAACAAGGTTGTATCTGTCTGCCCCTTCAATAACAAGCATATACCCGTCGGCATAATTAACAAGGGTGTTGATAAGGGTGCTGAATCCATCCTCATAGAAATTAAGCCAGCTTGTTATATAGAAATGCTGCGGATCGATTGTCATTTCATTCGCATTGCTTGAAAATATTTCAATCTGCGAAGGAACGTCGATTCTGCCGTCACCATTGATATCGGTACTTGCAATCGGCTCGTTGCGAAGCGTTCTGGTGTTTGACATTGTTTCCGAATCAAACAAAGGAGCAACCAGCTCCAACGAGTTTTCGTCCCAATAGATAAGCTCGGTTATCATCTGCTTATCGCCCTTCATCGCATCGATGAAGATTTTAAGCGGTTCGTCATCTTCAACTTTTTCGGTTTTAACGGATGAATATCCGCTTATATTAGCATCAACTCTTGCTTCGCCTTTAAGAACAGCCGCACCGTTTGAAACACCGATAAGCCTTGCAAACCTCTGCGGTGTTGCCTTTGCGTTTGCCAAAGCACCGCTGCCTGCCGTGATAAGGAATATATCGTCAAGCGAATCACCGTCAACGTCAACTATCATTGAAACCGAGCAGACTTCGTTGGATATTTCTTTATACGGTGCGTCAACCTCGGGTGAGTGATAAACCGAAAGTGTTTTGCTCGAGCTGATACCCGAAACGCTCCACGAAACGATAATCTCGGAAATACCGTCACCGTTCATATCTCTGACGCTTACGCTTTCAACCTGATTGCCGTGCCCGTTAAAGTCAGCGGCAAGAGTCCACTCATCACCCTTTATCTCATAGCTGCGGGCTTTTGCGTTTGAGTCAGCCGAGGAATCACGATAAAAAATCATTGCCTCATCATTCATATCACCGTCAAAATCCTCAACGATGATTGCGGAACGATAGTCACCGTCATACGGAGTACAGAGCGAAACACCGTCACCAATCTGTGAACGGAAGAGTTCAACCAAGCCTTCGTATTCCTCGTAGAAAAGAGGAGGAACAAGCAGAGAATCGGCAGGTCTTAAAAAAGAACCGTCAGAACAAGACGTGAACGAAAACGCAATCAGTATAATCGCAAGAATCATCGCAACAGCTTTTTTCATACCGACCCTCCCTTTAAAAGTGTTTGGGGTACACTTACAGATTTTCACTATATTATAACACAGTCTAAATCTATAAATCAATATATAATTATAAATAAATTATTAATATATAAAGAAAAACAGCCGTTCGAGGACGACTGTTTTGAAAAATTTTATTTTATTATCTTAACCTTAACCGAATAATTACCGTCAATCCAGCAATAATCCGCACCGAGAACAACGGGAACTTCGATTTCGCCCGTTGCATCTTCAGTGACTGCACTGAAATCAAGCTGAAGGTCATTGGTTGTCAGTGAATATGCCTTATCACCGAAACCGCAAACGCTGATGCTCTGCGAATCACCGAGGCTGACGATTTCATATTTGAGATGATGCTTGTTGTTGATATCTTTGATTACAAGGCTGTCAGGTTGTGACGGAAGAGCAATATTTGAATACTGAACGTCACGCAGAGAAACTCTGATTGTGAAAGTCTGCGTACCGGGTTTGCCCGTTTCTGTATCCTTAACCGCAACTCCCCTGCTTGCAGAATATTCAACAACGAATTTCTTTTCTCCGCCCGATTTAAAATCAAGGTCATTGAAGCTGATTGTTGCTACGGAAACAGCCTCGGAAACACCGTCAGAGAAGCCGAAAACTGCACTTGCAGGTTCAACAGTATACTCAATCATATCACCTGCATCCGCAAGACCTGCAGGAAGATCGGTGAAAGTTACCGCAGTGTTTGCAACCGCCTCTTTGTAGATAACGGTATTGATGAATATATCGCCCGAAGCAATATCGTTTTTAGAGGATTTGATGCCAGCATATTTCGGTGTATCTCCGTTGGGTTTAACAAGTTTGAGACTTGCTGTGAAGCCGTTGTTTTCGGTCATATTGCCGGCAACGGTAGCATATGCATCAGCCTGCATAACTGATTCAACCTCGGATTTCGGGCCGTAAACGGTTACCTTTTCAACCTCGGGTTCAAAATCCGCAGCAAAATATCCCTCTGCCGCAAATTCACCGTTTTCAATGCTGATAACGGGGTTAACGGGCACCTGCTTTTCAACGTAATAGTCGAAAAGAACCTCTACCTCGCTCACCGAATATGAAACGATTTTATACTGCGGTCTTGTGCTGACGCTTCCGACTTCAATAGTCAGCTTGTGATTGCCTGCTTTTGTCACGGAGCCGGTATTGGCAACGGCATCAATATCTTTGACAACGCTGTCATCTTCAACAATATATCGCTTTCCTACAACCGTAACGTCAACCGTCAGATTTTCCGCACCGAAAGGCTCGAGATTCATCGAGTTTGCAACACCCGTTGAAACAACTCTTACGGGCACGTTTCTGATTGTTATCTCTGTTTCGGGGCTGAATTCAACAGCAACAACAATCCAGATGATAACAGCGGCAACAACCGAAAAAATCAGCAAAAATTTGTTGTTATAGAAAAGCTCACTTAATTTTCTGCCATTCTTAATCATTTTTTCCAACCCTTAAACAGTTTTTTGAACATATCCTTATCCCCCGCAAGTTTTTCGGGAGTTGCTTCAATGAGACTGTTGAGAAGAGATTCACGAAGCTCTGCCTCTGTAACGTCTCTTGTAAGTTTGCCTTTTTCGGCATAGGATATAGTACCCGTTTCCTCACTTGTAACAACAACAATCGCATCCGAAACCTCGCTGATTCCGATTGCGGCTCTGTGTCTTGTTCCGAGTTCACGGGAAATATTGTCATTCTTTGTCAGAGGAAGAACACAGCCTGAGCAATACAGTCTGCCGTCTCTTATTATAGTTGCACCGTCGTGCAGAGGAGAATTCGGGAAAAAGATGTTACCTACAAGCTCGTGAGTTACTTTGGCATCAACGATTGTGCCGGTCTTGATAACGTCACCGAGAAGGGTTTCTTTCTCAAAAACAACGAGCGAACCCGTCTTTTTATCGCTCATACGCTGTGCTGCCTTTGCAACCTCGATAACAGCCTCTGTTACAACAGAATTCTTTTCATCGGCACTGCCTTTAAGAAATGAGCTTAAAGCAGAAAACTTGCTCTTACCGACTCTTTCGACAACCTGACGGATTTCCTGCTGGAAAAGAATAATAAGAACGATGAAAATATTCTGGAAAACAAGCCTGAAAATATATGCACTCGACTGCATTTCAAGCTGATAAATAACAAGATAAACAGCACCAAGCAAGAGCAGACCCTTGACGAGCTGCATTGCTCTCGTTTCACGGATAAGCTTGATTCCGTGATAAATTATGAACGCTACAAGGCATATATCAAGGAAGTCCGCCACTCCGAAATTGAGCGAGGGCAGTTTCGAGAAAAAGTCGGATATATTATCAAAAAGGGACATAGGCCGACGCAGCTCCTTTCATTGAATTCATCGGATTATATCATAACACAACACAAAAAATGTGTAAACATAAATCAATCTTATTTAACAAAAAGTTTATTTTTCAATCAGACAAACAGCGTGGGCAGAAATGCCGTCACCGACTCCGGTGAAGCCGAGTCCTTCCTCCGTTGTTGCCTTGATGCTGACAAAATCAACGTCAATTCCGCAAGCATTTGCAACGTTTAAACGCATCGCATCAATATGCATTCTCATTTTAGGTCTTTGAGCGATTATCGTTGCATCAACATTGCCCACACGGTAGCCTTTTTTTGCAATTTCTTTCACTACCTCACCGAGAAGCACAAGGCTGTCTGCATCCTTGAACGCAGCATCGTTATCGGGGAAAAGGCATCCGATATCGCCCATAGCAGCCGCACCGAGAAGAGCATCACTGATTGCGTGAAGAAGCACGTCCGCATCGGAATGACCGAGCAGACCCTTTTCATAAGGAATTTCAACGCCGCCGACAATAAGCTTTCTGTTTTCAACAAGCTTATGCACGTCGTAACCGTGACCTATTCTGAACATTTACCCCACTCCTTTTCAATCTCTTTGACGTCCTCAACAAATCTGTCATAGGTTGTTATGCAGTTAAGAACGGTAACAAGAGCGTTTGCCGTAAGCCTTGAAGGCAAAGCGTAATATTTCAACAAAGCTGCTCGTTTTTCGGTGCTGTTTTCTCCACCCGTGAAACCGAGTTCGTATAAATCAAGCTTTGTTATCGGTCTTTCGGGCTTAACAGAGTTTTCATAAAGCACACCTGCGTTTGCAAGAGCCTGCATAATAACCTCTTCCGAGACTCCTTCAACACCGAGTTTGCCCTCTTTTGAAGGCTCGGTTTTACGCCTTTCCTTGCCGAAAATATCAGGAATATAGGCGTTTTTTATGTATTTTTTATCAACGGTTGAGCCTATGAAAGAACGGATTTTGAAGCCTGCGGAATCACTGTCCGTAAGCACAAGAATACCTCTTTTTTCAGCAAGCATTCTGATAAGACGCTGAAGCTCCTTATCCTTAAAAATGCCGAAACCGTCGGTCTGAATTATAGGCGCATCAATAATTGAAGAAAGCTTGATTTTATCATACTTGCCCTCAACAATAACAGCCTGATTGATTTTAATCATAATTTATCTCCCGCCGGCTCTCGCAAGTTTTACAATTGTCTTTTCGAGAATCAGTCTTTTATCGGTTGCAGTGCTTTTCATGGCAGTATCAGCCTCAACAAGAATTGAAATACACTCACTGATATCGTCAAAAGTCAGCGAGGCACTGTTTCTTGCTGCATTGGTAAGCCTGAACTCCTTGCCTGCATAGTTATAGAATTTTGCAACATCCTCTGCCCTGCCGCCTGATTTGACTGCAGTTTTTGCACGGTAGATATCGGAATATGAAGCTATCAATGCACCGAGAATCTGAAACTCATCTTCCCTCTGTTCAAAGAGCTGTTCAAGTTTTTTGAACGCACTGTCAAATCTTCTTGCGGTCAGATCCTTTATCATATCAAAAACTCTTGCATCAAGGCTCTTGATACAAACGGCATCAACGTCTGCTTTAGTGATTTCACCTTGTGCATATGCACAGACTTTTTCCGTTTCGTTAAGAAGTGTGTTAAGGTCTGCACCAACGCAGGTTACAAGGTATGAGGCAACACCTTTTTCGAACACCTTGCCTCTCTTTTTTGCACCGCTTTCAAGCATTTTAGAAAGCTCGAGAGATGTCTTTTTCTCAAGCTTTACGGCAAAAGCAAGTTTCTCGAAAAGCTTTATAACCTTCGTCCACTTTGCACCTTTGGGTTCATATGCAACAAATGAGAAAATCAATGCACAATCCTCGGGATTATCTTCAATAACGGTCTTGAGCTGATCAACACCGTTTTCGTCAAGATTATCAAGAGGAAAATCCTTAACAAGAACGCACTTCCTTTCTGCCATCATAGGCACAGCCTGTGCGCTTTCATAGATATCGGAAAGCGAAGCCTCCTTGCCGTCAAAGGTATGAAAATTGAAATCGGCAAAAGATTCATCAACGGTTTTTGCTACGATTTTATCAATATAAGCTTTCTTGAGGTAGCTTTCTTCACCGTAAATAAGATATACGCCGACGGGATTTTCCCTCAGCTTTTCTTTGAGTGCAGATTCATTTAGAGCAGGCATAGCAACCTTCCTTTCTCATTCTCTGCGAATGCTTATATCGCCACTGTCGGCGGTCAGTACGACGTCTCCGTTTCCGCCCGTTACGGCAGACAAAACGCCCTTTGAAAGCAGTTCTTTTTGCAACAGAATTCCCCTTTGATTTTCAGCACATACAACAGCAGTCTGAATGCCGGAATCCCTTATATCACAAGGATAATCGCCCCTTATGACAACAACGTCAGCCTCTCTGAATTCAGGTGGCAGAAGCGTTAAGTTTTCAATCGGAAACGGGCAAATCAAAAGAGAAATATTTTCATTTTTAACGTGCGTGAAACACTTGCCGTCAAGCTTATGAAATCTTACCGAAAAGCCGTTGCATACGTAGGCTTTATCAAGCGGAGCAATCTTGCTCGAGCCGAGCAACAACTCTGCGTTTTCGGGCAGTTCATCCGCACAAACGGTTTCGGGTCTGAACTCTTTGAGAACGTCAACAAGATACGATGCGGTGACCTCGTGAGCCGACGGTACAGCAATCACATCAACACCGCCCGAATCAGTAAGAACATTGCAGATACGCTCTGCACCGATGAAATCAGTGCCGCCGCATCCTACAAGAATTTTATTGCCTTTATGTTCAAACAAAACGGACACACCGTTACCCGTATCAAAAACACGGATTTCGGTTTCGTTTCCGTGAACAAAGGATGATATTAAAATACCCGAAAAGAAAATCGCACAAACAAGTACATATGAAACCAACGGTTTCGGTGAATAACGAAGCGCGGTTATGATGCAGATTGCTGCAAACAGAAACACGAAACCAATAAGAACATCGAATTCATTTTTGCCGATATTTACACAAAGGAAATCGGCCTTTGCGATAACCGACGAAAGCCTGATGATATACTGCAAAAGCACTTTGGCAACATAACAAAATATATTCATCCCTGCAGGCACGAAAACACCTGCCGCAGATGCAGCAGCGGCGACAACCATCGCCGGACCTGCAACGGGAGTTATAATCAAATTAGAGATAACCGTCGCAAAACTGAAACCATCCGTTAAATTCGCCATCACGGGTTGCATCATCAGAGTTGCGCTCAAAGTTATAAAAGAAACATTAATTATTTTAAACAATAGAGAATAAAGCTTTTTCGGAGACTTATTCTCAAAGAATCTTGCTACAGACGGTCTGATATATTCAACGTAAATAAGAATTCCGAGTGTTGAAAGCACAGATAACTGAAGCGAAACAGTAGCACACGCAAACGGCGAAATTGCCGTTATAACAAGCACGGAAAAACCAAGTGAATTAATAGAATCGGATTTCCTCATAACAAAATCCGCAAACAAAAACGCAAGGGTCATTATTCCTGCACGCATAACGGAATATGTAAATCCCGTCAGCATCATAAATCCAATCACTCCGAAAGAAGCGACAATATCAGTCACCCTCGACGGAAGTTTCAATTTCCTGAGAACGAATATTATCATCGATGCCCAAAGTGACAGATGAAGCCCCGAAACGCACAGTATATGAGCAACACCAGCAAGGCGCATATCGTTATATATCCCCTGCGGTATTGAGCTTTTGTCTCCGAGAAGCATTGCAACAGCAAGCGACCCGTTTTCATCGGGAAAATCATTATAAACCGCACGTCTGATTGATTTTCTGACCTCAATCAGCTTTATAGCGAAAGGCTTTTCAGATTGCGGTGTTTCGGTTATAACAACCTCGTCAACGGGATAAGCTCCCAAAATCAGGCCCTTTGCAAGATTAGAGTTAAGATAATCGGGATCAGAGCTGCCGGGGCGGTAAAACACAAAATCCCCTTCGACGTAATCGTAAGGCGTCACGTCGGGCGCAACGGAAAATACCAGTCTTATCTCCTCTGATATTTCAGTACCGTTAATTGAAACGGCATCCGCCATATAATAATACTTGCCGTATTGAAGCGTAGCCTCGCTCGTAATCCGAGCCTTGAGGCGATGAATAGCGTTTGAATAAGACAAAAGAGGATTAACGTAGAGAAGGTTTGTTGCCAGAAGAATTGCACAAGCAACAACTCCCGACGCCATACTAAAAGGCAAAACCCTGCCCTTTCTTGCGGGTCTTATTAAAAGTGCAGTAACCAGAGCAACGGCAAACACCGCCAAAGCAGTTGCCGTTACTCCGGTTTGTTTATCAAATAAAATTGCTACGGTTAAAAACACCGTAAAGCCACTTACGGCAAACGGTCTTTTCATTTCATATCACCGTGTAAGTTTATTTTTCAATAAGGGGAATTGTGCCGAGGAAAACAATATCGTCTCTCTCTGCTGCATCGCCTTCAGCAAGAACGGCAGCCTTTGCAACGATATTTGTATCAAACTTTGCGCAAAGAGTCTCAACAGCCTTGAGAGATTCGCCCGTGCTGATAACGTCATCAAGGATAACTACTCTCTTACCTCTCATCTGCTCGCCTTCTGCACCGTCAAGAATGAGTGTCTGCTCTGCGTCGGTGGTGATTGAGCGAACGCTGACCGAAACGGGCTCGGACATATAAAGCTTTGCCTTTTTGCGGACAACGAAATATTTCTTGCCACTCTGTCTTGCCATTTCGTAAGCAAGAGGAATACTCTTTGCCTCGGGAGTTACGATGAAATCAAATTCGGGAAGTCTTTTGAGAAGCTCGGTTGCAGAATGGACCGTTACTTCAACGTCACCAAAAAGAATAAATGCGGCAATATCAAGCTTATCACTGATAGGGCAACGCACGAGATCTCTTTTGAGGCCTGCTATATCAACTGTATAATACTGCATATTTTTCTCCTCTGTTCACTAAATCAACCTGCGGGCCAGCCAAAATCTCTGCCGCCCATAAGGTGGAAATGAATGTGCTTAACGGTCTGACCTGCTCTGTCGCCGCAGTTGTTGACGATTCTGAAACCGTCGTCAAGACCTTTTTCTTTTGCAATAATAGCCGCAACTTCAAAAATATGTGCAATAACGGCACTGTTTTCGGAAGTTATATCAGCGGCGCATGCAATGTGCTCCTTGGGAACAATCAGAATGTGAACGGGAGCCTGAGGCTCAAGGTCGTAAAATGCAAGTACCTTATCATCCTCATATGCCTTGTTTGAGGGGATTTCACCGCTTATGATTTTACAAAAAATGCAATCCATAGTCCAGAATCCTTTCTTTATTTAAGCATTGCCTTAACAATATCAGCAACTGCAGCCATAGCACCTGCAACGTTTGATACGTCTTTTGTGCCTGCCATTGCACTGTCGGGTCTGCCGCCGCCTGAACCGCCTGTAAGCTTGGAAACTTCTCTTACGATATTACCTGCGTGAGCACCCTTTGCAATTGCATCCTTACCGCAAGCACAAGCAAAGTTTGCACTTGCACCGTTAACACCGCAGATAACTGCAACCGCATTATCATCTTCCTTA
>JAGBUT010000059.1 GCA_017630695.1 Clostridia bacterium | reverse complement strand
ACCTCCATACCCGTTTATTATATAACACCTTTGAAAATAAAACAATGCTTTTTCAAAAAAATTAATGACTTATTAAAATTTTTTTGATTTAAGCTCTGAGAGAAACGCCGATTTCAGCAAGATTTGCAAGAATTGTATCAATCCAGCTCTGAACCTCTTCCATTTCGAGAGTTCTGTCCATAGCAGCAAATACAAGGCGAACTGTCATACTCTTAACGCCGTCTTTTTCATAGGTATCGATAACCTTTGCGCTCTGAAGTTCGTCAAGAGCAAGTTTCTCCCACGAAAAAGCGATATCGGAATATTTAATACCTTCTGAAAGAACAAGTGAAATATCATAATAAGTTGATTGCTGTGTGCTGGGTTCACGGAATGAAATACCGTTTGCGACAACTGCGTTGAATGCATTCATATCAAGCTCAATGCATACAGCAGCAGCTGTTTTATCAAGTTTTGCTCTGTTTGAGGGATGCATTGCACAAAGAACACCGATTTTAGCACCGTCAACAGAGATTTCAGCAGTATTCTTGGGATGCTGCCAATTCTGTTCGGGAGCAATCTTTACATATTTTGCTTTCTTCTTCTTGATAACGTCAACGATTGTGTTAATCATTTCAACAGCCTTAAAATAGAGAGCCTTTTCGTCGCCGCCCTTATCATAAAGAACAACACCAAGGTGTTTTCTTTCATTGCAAGTACCGTCTTCCTTTGTGCCGGCAACAACTCTGCCTATTTCAAAGATGCCGTACTTATCACCGAAATCCTTGTTTTCACTCGCCATAACAAGAAGTGTGGGAAGCATTGAATTACGAAGAACACCATTATCTGAGTTTTCGATGTTGAGAACTCTTACGTTATCCTGAACGTCGATTCCGAGCTTCTTATACTTTCTGCCGTCACACCATACATAGGAATGAACCTCGTGCATAAAGTATCTCTTAACAAGCAAATCCTGGATTGCTGAATCTTCAAGTCTGCTGTAATCGTTGGGGACAGGCTTGAGAGGACTACGTGTTGTTGTGATTTCGAAGTTATCGTAGCCGTAAATTCTGGTGATTTCTTCAATAATGTCAGCCTTAATTGTAACGTCTTTTGTAGCTCTCCACGAAGGAACTTTTACGGTATAATTACCGTCTGCAAAATTAACGTCAAAACCGAGAAGAGTAAGCGTTCTCATAATCTGCTCGTCGCTGATATCGATACCGGTATAACGGTCAACGTATTTCTTGTCGAAAGAAAGTGAAATTTCAGGATACTTTCTTACGTATGCGTCAGTAAGCTTTGAAGCAACCTTTGCATCAGGATCAATGCTCTTGACAAGCTCAACAAATCTGCCGACTGCAGTGAGAGTGAGCTCGGGATCAAGCATCTTTTCATATCTTGCACTTGCGTCAGTTCTGTGACCGAGTCTTGATGATGACTTACGGATTGAAACACCGTCAAAGTTTGCGCTTTCAAGAACAACTGCAGTTGTGTTATCAACGATTTCTGATTCAAGACCGCCCATAATACCTGCGATACCTGTGGGTGTTTCGCCGTTCCAGATCATAAGTGTATCTTCATCGATAACTCTTTCAACACCGTCAAGAGTTTTGAAATTCATCTTCTCTTTGGGAGTTGTAACAACGATATTCTGCATTGATGAAGCATCAAATGCGTGAGTAGGCTGACCGATTTCAAGCATAATATAGTTTGTTACGTCAGCGAGAAGATTAATTCCTCTCATACCACAATAGAAAAGACGGATTCTCATATCGAGAGGACTCTTATTCTTTGTGATGTTATCCATCTTGATGCAGGAATATCTGTAAACAAGATCTTCTCTGCCAACGGTTACGCTGATTTCTTCATCACCGTCATACGAAAGGTCTCCGAGCTTAAGAGGTTTGAGCTCTCTGCCTGCAAGTGCAGCAAATTCACGAGCAATACCGTAGTGACCCCAAAGGTCGGGACGATTTGTAAGTGATTTGTTATCAACTTCAAAGATAATATCATCAATCGGGAAGATATCCTTGATATTTGTGCCGTTAACAAGGCTCTTATCAAGATCCATAATGCCGCTGTTATCGTCGCTAAGACCGAGTTCTTTTTCAGAGCAGCACATACCCTCAGACTCATAGCCGGCAACAGTTGCGATGCCGATTTCACCACCGCAAACTCTGCCGCCTGCAAGAGCGAGAGCGACTTTCTGACCAACTTCAACATTGGGAGCGCCACAAACGATGTTGCAAACCTTTGAGCCTGCATCAACTTTGAGAAGGTGAAGCTTTTTTGAATTGGGATGATTTTCAACAGAAAGAATTTCACCGACAACAACGTTCTGAACGTCGTCACCCTTAACGATGATATCTTCAACCTCTGCTGTTGCAAGAGTAAAGCTTTCAATAAGCTTCTTAACGTCAAGACCGCTGAGGTCAACGTAATCTTTAATCCAGTTAATTGATACAAACATCGGTTATGCCTCCTTGCTTTCTTCGGGGTTTGTGAAGGATTTTTCGGTAAACTGTGTGAGAGCCTTGAGGTTGCCGCTGTTGAATACGCGGATATCCTTAACGCCGTATCTCATCATTGCAAGTCTGGTCATACCAAGACCGAAAGCAAAGCCGATATATTTTTCAGGGTCAATGCCTGCAGCTGTGAGTACGTTGGGATGAATCATACCGCATGGGCAAAGCTCAAGCCAACCTGAATCCTTGCAGGAAGGGCAACCCTTACCGCCACAGATTGAGCACTGAATATCAAGTTCAAAACCGGGTTCAACGAAGGGGAAGAAACCGGGACGAAGTCTTACTGTGATATCTCTCTGGAAAACCTCAGAAAGCATCGTCTTCATAAAGTAAATAAGGTTTGAAATTGAAATATCTTTATCAACCATCATACCTTCCATCTGGAAGAATGTGTTTTCGTGGCAAGCATCAATCTTTTCATTTCTGAAGCATCTGCCGGGGAAAATAGCTCTGATGGGATTACCGTTTTCAAGAGAAGCCTTATACTTTCTGAGAATTGTATTTTGTGCAGCTGAAGTATGAGTCTTGAGAAGCTGACCTGTACTCAAATAATAAGTATCCTGCATATCTCTTGCAGGGTGATGTTTGGGAATGTTAAGAGCCTCAAAGCAGTTGTAGTCATCAGTGATTTCAGAATAATCCTCAATTGAGAAGCCCATGCTCAAGAAAATGTTTTCAACTTCTCTGCGAACAAGGGTGATGGGATGATATGAGCCGATATCATTATCGGTGGGCATTGATTCATCATAGCTTTCGCAAGCATCAATAAGCTTCTGCTCTTCGAGCTTCTTAATTTCTTCAAGCTTTTCAGCAATTGCATTTTCAATGAACTGCTTTGTGTCATTGATAGCCTGACCTGCTTCTTTTTTCTGATCGTTGGGAATGTTGCGAAGCTCCTGCATAAGAGCAGCAACAGAACCCTTTTTGCCGAGGAATTCGATACGGAGCTGTTCAATATCAGCGCTTGCGGTTACACCGGCAAGTTTTTCTTCAAACAGCTTCTTTAATTCTGCGGGTTTTTCAAACATTCTATATCAATCCTTTCATAATTTACAAATTAAAAATCCCCCGTTGCCAAAAGACAACGAGGGACGAATAATTCCGCGGTACCACCCTGCATTTCCGAATAATAATCGGACACTTTATAACCTATAACGGAGGTTGTCCGTCAAAGCCTACTGCAATTTTCAGCCTTGCCGCTAACGGGTGAACTTCAACAACTTAACTCATAATCCGCTTCCAGCCGATGACGGATTTTCTCTTGAATGAGTACCGGATGCCTACTCTCCCGATCACTGCGTTTTAATATCTCGAATATTTTACCACAAGGAACTTAAAAATGCAACATATATTTTAAAATAAATATTATTAAAGCATCGTCAGATAATCTGCGTATTCTGTTGCGGATAAAAGCTCCTGAGTGAATGCAACATCAGTCATTTCAAAAAGCCAAGAATCATAGGGGTCTGAAAGCAGGGATGAAGCGTCGTAAAGCAAAGAATCATTGACTTTTAATATTTTACCGTTAACAGGCGAAATAACTTCAAAATATTTACATGATTCAATATCGCACACTACATCCCCTGCTCTGAATTCTTCATCTTCATCAGGCAGATTAAGAATAAAATTATTGCATATCTGCTTGCATGCATAGTCGCTGATTCCGACGACAATACTGTTATCTGTTTTTTTAATCCAACAATGGTTTTTTGAATATCTTAAACTCATTTTATCATCTCTCTGAATTCTTCTTCGGTTATAATTGTTATTCCAAGCGATTGAGCTTTAACCAGCTTACTGCCGGCCTCTTCGCCTGCAAGAACAAAGCTTGTCTTTTTGGAAACAGACGAAGCCGTTTTACCACCGTATTTTTCAATCAGTTCACTTGCTTCGTTTCTTGAAAGAGTAGGCAGAGTGCCTGTAAGAACAAAGGTTTTGCCTTCAAATCTGTTATCGATTTTCTCTTTTTGCGAAACCATATTAACACCGTACAATGTAAGTTCGGCAATCTCATTTTTGGTTTGTTCAAGTGCAAAATAATCAGCAACACTCTGTGCCATTATTCCGCCAAAGCCCTCAATTGCAGTAAACTCATCTGCAGTTGCATTCATAATAGCATCCATACTGCCGAAATAATCAGCGAGAATTTTTCCAGCTTTCTGACCAACGTGCCGAATTCCGAGAGCAAATATAAGCTTTGAAAGATCATTCGACTTTGATTTTTCAATTGCATCAACAAGATTCTGGGAGGACTTATCCTTGAAGCCTTCAAGGGTCATAAAATCCTGCTTTCCGAGAGTATAAATTTCACTTGCTTTGGTAAGCATTCCGTTTGAAACAAGTTTTTCAAGAACAGCATCACCCATGCCCTCAATATCCATTGCGTCTCTCGAACAGAAATGAATAAGATTACGAAGAAGCTGTGCAGGACATTCGGGATTAACACATCTGACGGCAGATTCATCTTCTTCACGGATTACTTTTGCTCCACAGGAAGGACAAGCATCAGGAAGAACAAATCTTTCGCTCCCCTCTTTATGACTGACAACCCTGATAACTTCGGGGATTATATCGCCTGCTTTTCTGATAACAACCCTGTCACCGATTCGGATATCCTTTTCATCAATGAAATCTTGATTGTGAAGGGTTGCTCTCGAAACTGTTGAACCTGCAACGAGTACGGGTTCAAATACAGCCGTGGGAGTAAGCACACCCGTTCTGCCAACAGCAACTTCAACGTCGATAAGAGTTGTTTCTTTTTCTTCAGGCGGATATTTATATGCCAATGCCCATCTCGGAAATTTTGCAGTACTGCCGATTTCAGCTCTTTGAGCAAAGGAATCAACTTTAATTACGGCACCGTCAATATCAAACGGAAGTGATGAACGGATTTCACCGATTCTTTTAAGCTCGGCAATAACCTCCTCAACATTGTTGCACTTATTATAAAAAGGAACTGTTTTAAAACCGAGTGTTTTAAGAAAATCAAGCGATTGTTTATGCTCCGTTATCTCACTGCCGTTATATCTCTGAATATTAAACACAAAAATATCGAGCTTTCTTGAAGCGGTGATTACGGGGTTTTTCTGACGGAGCGAACCAGCAGCGGCATTACGAGGATTCTTGAAAGTCTTTTCGCCGTTAAGCTCCTGCTCCTCAACAAGAGAAGCAAAAACCTTTTTAGGCATATACACCTCGCCTCTGACCTCAATCTGCTCAACGTCTGACATAAGTCTCAACGGAATTGAATTAACAGTTCTTAAATTAGCAGTAACATCCTCACCAACAACGCCGTCTCCTCTTGTTGAACCTCTGACAAACAAACCGTTTTCATATTCAAGAGCTACGGAAAGACCGTCAATCTTCGGTTCAACAACGTATTGAGCATCGGGGAAGATTTCTCTTACTCTTGCATCAAACGCTTCAACCTCTTCAAAGCTGAATGCATCCTGAAGGCTCTCAAGAGGAACAATATGAGTTACAGGCTCAAACATACCTGCCGCACTGCCACCAACACGCTGTGTTGGTGAATCAGACGTTATAAGTTCGGGGAATTGTTTTTCAATTTCAGCAAGTTCTCTCTGAAGAATATCGTATTCATAATCCTCTATTTCGGGATTATCTT
>JAGBUT010000058.1 GCA_017630695.1 Clostridia bacterium | reverse complement strand
TTCCGGGTTGGGTAAGTGCAGATTTCCTTGAGAAAGCCACTCCCCCTGCCACTCAGGCACCGACTCAGGCAGAAACAACCGTACCTGTTGCAACAACACAAGCACAGTGACGAAAAATCTGACAAATTAAGAAAAAATTAATCACTTTTTCTGCAATTAGCTATTGACCTTTTGCGTAAAAGCGGATATACTCTTGTTGTATGGTTAATCCATACATCTGCATTAGTGAGCAACAATGTAGAGCCATCCGATAAAAGACGGAGAACGAATTTGCGTTCTCCGTCTTTTATCATTTTACTGAAATAAAAACGGGGTGCTTCGTTTTCGGAAGCACTCCGTTAATTTATCTATTCATAAAATCAAAGAGTCCGTGCCAGTCGTCACGGCAGAAATAATGAGTACCTTCACGGGTACAGAGCCCTACCCTGCCTTCGTGCAGATATTTCGGTTTGAGGAAATCGGAATCCTCGTAAACAAAGCCTTTTTCACCGTAAAGCTCGTAAACCTCCGACGCTGCGGCACAACAGAGAAACTGTCTTGACGGGCCTGCCCAGATATCTTTGAGAGCAGAAGAAATATGCACCTTTCTCGGGGCAATCAACGCGTGCATAAAATGCTGGTCAAAGGGTGTTTCGTCATCCTTGCCGACGAAGGTTTTGTAGTTTTCGCAAAACCAGAAAGGAAAGTTCGTTGTGATGTGGCCGATGAGCTCGTTTCCGTCAGTTTTACCTCTGTTTATTGAGTCACCGCTGCATCCTGCACAGTTGGAATGAGCCATGGAAAAACGTTCGTCAATTGCCGCGGTAAGAAGAGCTGTTTTGCCGAGTCTGGAGTGACCTGCAACGCAGATATTTTCCTTATCAACCTCTCCCCTTGTCTGCAGAAAATCCATAACTCTTATTGCCGCCCATGCCCACATTGCAATCTTTCCGCAAGAGAAGGCTGAACGCTCTGATCCCTTATATATCAAGCCTGCCAGACCGTTTGAGAAGTCTCCGTCATCACTTGTAACGTCCTTGTAGCAGAAGGATGCGCAGGCAAATCCGTTATCGATAATTTCCTCTGTCGGGATGTATCTGTCGGGAATGTCGGGTCTGAAATTTATAACAACAAAGGTTTTGAATTTTTCACCTTTTGTCGGATAAATATATGAGAAAGGGAACACGAATTCTTCGCCGTAAATGGTGCAGACAGCTTCCATTTTCAGATATTCCGCTTTGCCTGCGCAGAAGCGTCCGTTTTCCGAATCAACAATGCGGAATTCGGTTTTTTCGGGTGCTTCGGGCATATATCCGTATTCATTTTCGAGCATTGATTTGAGCACAAGAGGTCTGATTTTTTTCCATTCTTCAACCGTTTGCACTCTTCTGCCGCCAAGTTCAAGCGGAGAAGGGATTTTAAGGTCATCAAGCATTTTTTTAATCATAAAAAAGCCCCTTTGCATTATTCTTTAAAAAATTTTAATTCTTATCGCAGAGTTTGTCAAGTCAGACGCAATTTTAACTTATTTGTAATATGTAATTCATATACTTTTTACATAAAAAAATAGAATATCCTCTTGTAATTCTCTTTAAAAGTAATTATAATAACATCATAATAGGGTAATATGGCTAAATACCCCCAAAAAGAAAGGTCTGATGAGATGTCCGTGCAGGCTGTCAGGGAGTACCTCGACGGATTCGGTTTTGCCGACAGAATTACGGAATTCAACGAATCCACTGCAACGGTTGAGCTTGCCGCCACCGTTGTCGGAGTTATTCCTGCAAGAATAGCAAAAACCTTGTCTTTCAAGGTTGCGGAAAGTGTTATTCTTATTGTTGCGGCAGGCGATGCAAAAGTCGATAACCGCAAGTATAAGGATAAATTCGGCGCAAAGGCAAAAATGCTCACTGCGCAGGAGGCAATCGACCTTGTCGGTCATCCCGTCGGAGGTGTTTGTCCGTTTGCGGTTAACGAAGGTGTTAAGATTTATCTTGACGAATCGATGAAAAGATTCGAAACCGTCTTTCCTGCGGCAGGCAGTGCGGGAAGTGCTGTCAGACTGACTTGCGATGAGCTTTTTAAAGCTTCGCAGGCGCTTGAATGGATTGACGTTTGCAAAATCCCTGAAGATGAATAATTATTGCGGGTTCAAGGAGGAAAATATGAGCAAGAAATATGTTATTTCCTACGATATAGGAACAACCGGTGTTAAAAGCTGTCTTTTTGAAATTGAAGAAACAATAAAGCTTATCAGTGCGGCAATGGAAGGCTATAAGCTTTATATTCTGCCCGACGGCGGTGCAGAGCAGGATCCCGACGAATGGTGGGCCGCTATTTGCTCAACAACAAAAACAATTTTTGAAAAGTGCGACGTAAAGCCCGAGCAGGTCGAGGGTATTTCCTTCTGTTCGCAGATGCAGGGTCTTGTGCTTGTTGATAAAGACGGAAACCCCGTTCACAGAGCATTCAGCTATATGGATCAGCGTGCAAAGAAGCAGATTAAAGAGGGTATGGCAAACGGTATTCAGGTTGCCGGTGCAAATATCTTCAAGCTTCTCCCCTCTCTGATGATTACGGGTGCTGTTTCCGCAAGTGTTAAGGATCCCGTATGGAAATATAATTGGGTTAAAGATAATGAGCCTGAAAACTTCAAGAGAATTCACAAATGGCTCGACGTTAAGGAATACATAATCAGCCGTATGACGGGTGAATTCGTTATGACGAGAGACTCGGCATTCGGTACGCTGCTTTATGATATCCGCAAGGGTCACGAAAACTGGAGCCCCACAATCTGCAAACTTCTCGGTGTCAATACCGATCACCTTGCAAAAATCATCGACTGCACAGAGAAGGCAGGCGGTCTGACTGCAAAGGCTGCCGCAGAGCTTGGACTTAAAGAAGGCACAGCCGTTTTCGGCGGCGGCGGTGACGCATCGCTTATCGGTGTCGGTGCAGGCAGCGTTGAGCTTGGCGATACTCACGCATATTCGGGTACGTCAGGTTGGGTTTCAACCGTTGTTGATAAGAGTGTTGTTGACGCGTCGGCAATGATTGCTGCAATCGTCGGTGCACAGAAAAACAGATTCAACTATTTCGCAGAGCTTGAAACTGCAGGTAAGTGCCTTGAATGGGTAAAAGACCATCTTGCACTTGATGAAATCGGCATCTTTATGCAGAAAACAGACGTTGCCGAATCAACAGAAACAGTATATACCAGCCTTTACGATTATCTCTCAAAGGTTGTTGACGAAATCCCTGCAGGCAGCGGCGGAGTAATTTTCACTCCTTGGCTTCACGGTAACCGCTGTCCGTTTGAAGATCCCAACGCAAGAGGTATGTTCTTCAACGTAAGCCTTGAGACCGGCAAAACCGAGCTTATCAAATCGGTAATTGAGGGCGTATGCATGCACCTTCGTTGGTTTATTGAAACTCAGGATAAGAAAATCAAGACCTCTTCTGTTATCAGATTTGTTGGCGGCGGTGCTCTTTCCGACGTAACCTGCCAGATTCTTGCAGACGTTACCGGCAGAACAGTTGAAACCGTCAGCAGCCCCCAGAACGTCGGTGCTGTAGGTGCGGCAGTTATTATGGCTGTCGGTCTCGGAATGATTGAAAGCGTTGCCGATGCAAAGAAGCTCATCCCCGCAAGTAAGGTCTTCAAGCCCAATGCCGCAAACAAAGAGGTTTATGACCGCAACTATGCAGTTTATAAAACTCTTTATGCAAACAATAAAAAGGCATTCAAAGAGCTTAACGGGTGATTAATAAATGAAAAAATTAACAGCTGTTCTGATTGCAGTGCTGATGTCGATGCTGATTCTTGCTTCCTGCGGTGCAAATCAGGATGAAACCGAAACCATAGTATCAACAACAGCGAGGCTGCCATCGGTTACGGATATTTCGGGCGAAGAGTTTTTCGTTGTAACGGATGCGCAGGGGAATGCCCAGCGAGATAAAGACGGAAATATCCTTCTTTATGCAGTGGATGCACAAGGCAACCCGATTGCTGACGTGACAGAGGCGAAAACGCTTGACGGTGCGCTTAAAGTGGGCAACAGAATTGAAATGCCCCGATTCCGCATCACGCTGTCCGAAGGATGGGCGGATGCCAGAAGCAGCTCGGACGTAAACATCGGCAATCTGAAAACACTCGATATGATCGCGGTTTCCGTAACAAACGACGTAACGGCAGAGGAGAAAATCAAAGAGGTTGACGATACCATCTCTTCCGTCAGAAAACGAAATGATTCAGCGGTTGTTGAATCGGAAGAAATAACGGTTTGCGGAGAAAACGCTGTTTACAAGTCCGTTTCGGTCAATAATGAAACAATGTCGGTTTATCTCGGATACGTTGTTTTCACTCACGGTGAGGATGTTTATTATTGCCGTATGACGGCAGACAGAAACATTTCTCCCGAAGAAATTTCGGAAATGATTGATATTCTCAAAACGATTGAGTTTATCAGCTGAATATAAAACGCAAATTTGCAAAACGAAAGGATAGACACTATTATGAAAAAATCAATCGCATTACTTATCGTCTTTATGGTTGTTCTTACCTGCTTCTCTGCTTGTAAGAGACAGAACGTTATTAAGGGCGGTGTTATGGCAACAGACTTCAAGGGTAATGGCGTAGTAGCAGTTGTTACCAAAGAGGATGGCGGTATCATTCGTGATGAAGCAGGTAACGTTGTTATTCTTGCTACAGATGAAAACGGCAACTCCTATAAGGAAAACGGCGAGTACGTTACAAAGGTAGTTGCTGTTGATAACGCTATTATCTTTGGCAAACACGTTGAAATGGCTGACTTCTCAATGGATATTCCCAACGGTTGGTCAGATTCCAAGACCTACGGTTATATGCTTAATATCCAGAAGGATAACACAAACACCAAAATTTCAATCTTTTCAGACAGAAATGCAAAGCTTACAGACGTGCAGGCAAACCATTCAAAAATGGTAGAAATGGCTGCAACAGGTGCAATTACCAAAACAACTCAGAAGGTTGCAGGTCAGGAAGCTTCAGTAGTCTACACTTATTCAACACTCGGCGGAAACAGTGTATTCGTAGGCTATATTGATTTCTCATATCAGGGTGCAGTTTTCACCATTCAGGTTTCCAGCGATAAGGATATCACAAAAGATTGGAACGATATCATCAAAATTGCTGACACAATCAAGTTTGTTCACTAATTAATCTCGGAGGGAAATAAAATGTTATTTACACAGGATATCGGTATCGACCTTGGTACCGCCAACACACTTGTATTCGTTAAGGGCAAGGGTATTGTTATTAAAGAGCCTTCAGTTGTTGCAGTTGACCAGAAGAGCAATCCGCCCAGAGTTGTTGCAGTAGGCAGCGAGGCAAAGGAAATGATAGGCAGAACTCCCGGTTCAATTATTGCAGTTCGTCCTCTTAAAGACGGTGTTATTGCAGATTTCGAGATTACCGCAGAGATGATTGCATCATTCATCAAGAGAACAACAAAGCGCACACCTTTCTCAAGAATCAGAGTTCTTATCTGCATTCCCTCGGGTGTTACAGAGGTTGAGAGAAAGGCTGTTTATGATGCCGCAAAGGCAGCAAACGCAAAATACGTAAGCCTTATCGAAGAACCCATGGCAGCTGCAATCGGTGCAGGTCTCCCCGTAAGCGAAGCAACAGGCAGCATGGTTGTTGATATCGGCGGCGGTACTTCCGAAATCGCTGTTATTTCTCTTGGCGGCGTTGTTACCGCAAATTCATGCAGAATTGCCGGTGACAATTTCGATGAAGCTATCATTGCTTATATCAAGAAAAAATACAACCTTCTTATCGGTGAAAGAACAGCAGAAGATATCAAAATCAAAATCGGTTCAGCATATCCTTATGAAGGCGAAGGCACAATGAACATCAAGGGCAGAAACCTTATGGACGGTCTGCCCAAGAACGTTGATATCACTTCCGAAGAAATCCGTGAAGCTATGGCTGATACTGTTGCACAGATTGTTGACGCAGTTAAGTCAACCCTTGAAAAGACACCTCCCGAACTTGCCGCTGATATTATCGACCACGGCATTATGCTTACAGGCGGTGGTGCTCTTCTCAGAGGCCTTGATAAGCTTCTCTCCGCAGAAACAAAGATTCCCGTTAACATTGCAACCAATCCTCTTGATTGCGTTGCTGACGGTACGGGTCTTTGCCTTGAAAGCGATAACCTCAACGTTATCAGCAACAACAAATATATCTAAAATGAAATTTAATTGTAAGGAGTAGTCCGATGATCCGCTTTTTTAAGAGCACGGCATTCAGAATATTTGCGGTTATTGCCGCCGCATTGATAGCAGGCTCAGTGTTTGCTTTGGCAACAAGAAGCGGCTCATCGCCTCTTACAAGTGCAGTGAGTTTTGTTTTCGGCCCCGTAACAAGGCTCTCTTCATACGTTGCGGCACAGTTTGAGAATCTGCCGATTTCATTCAAATCCTCGTCTGCCCTTGCGGCACAAGTCAAGGATCTTGAAAAGCAGGTGGATTCATTAACCGAGCAGCTCGTTGATTATGAGCAGGCAAAAAACAAAAACAAATTTTATCAGGAGTTCCTCGAGCTTAAAGAGGAACACAGTGACTATGAATTTGCCGAAGCGGCAATTATCGGCAGGGATGCTGCTGATAACCTCGGCTCATTCACGCTCAATAAAGGTTCACTCCACGGAATCAGTGTAAACGACCCCGTTATTCACGGCGAGTACCTTGTCGGTGTAGTTGAAAGCGTTACGCCCAACCAGTGTACCGTAAGCACGATTCTTAATCCGAAAGTAAACGTCAGCGCCTATGAGGTCAGAACACGTGACCTCGGTTTCGTTACCTCCAGCGTTGAACTTGCGCAGGAAGGTTATTGCCGTATGCCCGGTCTTTCGTCATCAACATCCGTTACGGCAGGCGGTCTTGTCTGCACGTCAGGTGTCGGCGGTATTTATCCGAGAGATCTGATTATCGGCACGATTGTTGACGTTGTTGACGGTACGGTTGATATTTCTGCGAGTGCAATTATTGAGCCTTCGGTTGATTTCTCTGAAATTACAGACGTATTTATTATAACTGCTTTTGACGGTCAGGCAGTTGCGGAGTGATTAAGCAATGACACTTGAACCCGAACGCAAAAAGTTAATATTGCGACGTGGCAGCCTTGCTTTGATTCTGCTTGTGCTGTCGGTATTGCAGAATACCGACGGTTTCTTTCCGCAGATGTTCGGAGTCAGGGCATTGTTGCTTATTCCTGCCGTTATCTGCATTGCGATGTTTGAAAGAGATTTGCCCGGAATGCTTTTCGGTCTTTTTGCGGGAGCGTTATGGGATATGAATGCAGGGGGAGCGAGTTTCAACGCTTTTTATCTGCTTACCGTCGGATTTATCTGCGGCACGCTTATTAACACGATTATGCGAAATAATATTATCACCGCATCAATTCTTGCGGTGGTATTTACCCCGATTTATATTGTCGGA
Source organism: Clostridia bacterium (assembly GCA_017630695.1). Classification (GTDB taxonomy): domain Bacteria; phylum Bacillota; class Clostridia; order Oscillospirales; family Acutalibacteraceae; genus CAG-177. Next base: position 3,047 of record JAGBUT010000058.1, on the reverse strand, counting down.
TATTGGTTTTTCCATTATATTGTCGGCGGACTTGATCAGGCAGGATTTATGTTTATCAGATATTATCTGCCATCGATATTCTACACCGTTCTTTTATTGCCGCCGATGTTTATTATTGTGAGGAGTATTGAGAAACATTTCTCCGAGGAATAAATTTTTTGAAAGGGGATGCAGACTGTGCATGTTAAACTGACAAAAGGCAGACGACTGGCTTCGGTCTGTATCGTTTTGTTTTTCTTTGCTTTTTTTGCCTTCGACCTGGTTAAGATTCAGCTTGTTGACGGTGAAAAATATGATGCGGCAAGTACTGCGATTTCCGAAAAAACGGCAACAATATCTGCGGCAAGAGGTGAAATTGTTGACTGCAACGGAATACCGCTTGTATATAACACTCAAGGCTATACTTTGATTTTTGATGCGGCTTATTTTCCTTCATCGAGTGAAAAAGCGGCACGAAACGAAATCATTTTAAGCCTTATCAGGTATTTTGAATCAAATTCTCTTGAATGGATCGACATTCTTCCGCTTGTTTTTGATACAAACGGTAATATAGTTTATAAAGAAGATTCGGATTCACTTATAAAAGAAATGAAAAGCGCAGATATGCTCAAGCTTAACGAATACGCAACTGCGCAAAACTGTTTTGATGCTTTGATTGAAAAATTTGAGCTTCAGCAGTATACTCCGCAGGATCAGAGGAAAATTGCTTCAGTTTGCTACGGAATGCTGCGAATCTATTTCAAGATCGGCACACCCTACGTTTTTGCTACCGACGTGCCCGATGAAACAGTTTCAATGGTTAAGGAAAACAGCAATTTCTATAAGGGAGTTGACGTAAGAGTTGACCCCGTCAGAAATTATGCCGACGGTACACTTGCTCCGCATATTCTCGGCAGAACGGGTGCGATTAATGCTGAAGAGTATGCCGAAAAGAAATCCGAAGGCTATAAAATTACCGACTATATCGGCAAAAGCGGAATCGAATCCGCAATGGAGCAGTATCTCAGGGGTATTGACGGTGTGGAAACTGTTTATACCGACAGCTCGGGCGAAAGAACTTCGGTTGTTACTGAAGCTCCCGTTCAGGGCAATAACGTTGTTATGACTATCAATGCTCCGCTTCAGAAGGTAACGCAGGATGCTCTTCGCAATGCGTTGCTTGATTATGCAGGTTCAAAGGGAAATATGGTTGACGACGCAGGTGCGGCGATTGTAATTGATTGCCGCACGGGAGCAATCCTTGCGTGTGCAACCTACCCTTCGTATGATATTTCAACTTATGCCGAAAATGCCGCATTGCTCAATTCGGCATCGGGTTCACCTCTTTGGAACAGAGCTTTGCTTTCAACCTACGCAACGGGTTCAACAATGAAACCTTCTGTTGCGATTGCAGCTCTTGAAGAGGGAGCAATCGTTGAGGATACAACTATTTATTGTTCGGGCAGTTATGAATATCTCGGTCAGCACTTCAAGTGCGAACAGAGCCACGATACGAGACACGTCAACGTTGTTAACGCAATCGATGAATCCTGCAACACGTTTTTCTATGAGGTCGGCAAAACAATCGGCATCGAAAAGATGAACGAATACAGAATTCTCTTCGGCCTCGGTTCAAAAACGGGTTGTGAGCTTGGCGAGGCATCGGGTGTGCTTGACAGCCCCGAATACAGAGCATCTCTCGGCCAGACCTGGCTTCCCGGTTACACCGTTCAGTCGGCTATCGGTCAGGCAGGTAATCTCTTCTCACCCATTCAACTTGCAAACTATTGCGCCACAATTGCAAATGGCGGCACAAGATATAAAACTCATTTTGTAAAAAGCATAAAGAGCCACGATTATTCACAGACAATCTTTGAAACCCAGCCCGAAGTTGTTGCAGAAACGGGTATTTCGGCACAGACTCTTGATATCGTTAAACGAGGTATGCTTCAGGTTGGTACAACGGGTTATTGTTCGGAATATTTCAGAGGAGCACCCGTTCAGATTGCTTGTAAAACAGGTACTTCGCAAGAAATCCGTAAAATCGACGGCGAATCCGTTAAAATCAACAACGGTTTCCTTATAGCTTTTGCGCCTTATGAGAATCCCGAAATCGCAATTGCGGTTGTCGGCGAAGGTATGACATCGGGTGTTTTTGTTGCTCCCGTAGTCAGAGAAATCTGCGATTATTATTTCGGTCAGAACGGAACGTTTGATGATATGCAGTCAGAGGGTACGTTCATTCCGTAAATTCCAATAAAGAGAAAATAAGAAAGGAGAAGCAACGGTTATGGCAGAAATTATTCTTGTTTCATCGGGTAAGGGCGGATCAGGTAAAAGTTCGTTTACCTCGGGCATTAGCAGAGCGTTATCTTTTAACGGCGCAAAGGTACTTGCTATCGACTGCGATATCGGCTTGCGCTCACTCGACCTGCTTCTCGGATTAAGTGATAAGGTGGTTTTCGACTGGGGAGACGTACTTCTTGGCAGATGCACTGCAGAGCAGGCGATTGTTGAGGGTGAAACCGATTTGATTGCGGCGCCGCCGAAATTTAACGATGCATTCACTCCCGAAGCGTTTGCACAGCTTGTAAAATCACTCAAATCAAAATATGACTATATATTTATCGATTCCCCTGCAGGTATTGACAGAGGATTTCAGATTGCTGCGGCAGGTGCGGAAAAGGCGGTTGTTGTTACAACACCCGACAGTGTTTGTGTGCGAAGCTGCGGCAGAGCATTCGATGAGCTTTATGCAATGGGCATAGCCGACGTGCGTCTTATCATAAATATGTTTGAAGTCAAGCCGGTCTGTAAAAGGAAGCTTTTGAATATCGATCAGTGCATTGATGAAACAGGTGTGCAGCTTCTCGGAGTTGTGCCGAGAGACCCGAGTCTCGGATATTGCTCCGTAACGGGAGAAACTCCGGCTGAATTTTCGCCGTCAACACTTGCTTTTTCAAGAATTGCAAAGCGTATGACGGGCAAGAGAGTGCCTCTTGTTTGCGAATGAAAGGAAAAACATATGAGTAACGGGACAATTGCGGCAATCGCAACTCCGAATGCAC
>JAGBUT010000057.1 GCA_017630695.1 Clostridia bacterium | reverse complement strand
TTTTCAAAAAATTTTGAAAAAAGGGTTGACAAATTTCATTTTTAAGGATATAATCATCAAGCATTCAAGAAACGCCGTAGCGTTTTTGAGTCGGTGTTGATGACGTTGAGGGTCCACCCGTTCCCATCCCGAACACGGTAGTTAAGCTCAACAGTGCCGAAAATACTTGGCTGGAAGCGGCCCGGGAAAATAGGTCGACGCCGACACTTATTTAACCACCCAATAGGGTGGTTATTTTTTTGTCTTTTTTCAATCAATATATAAAAAGCCTGCAGACCGAAATCTGCAGGCTTTCGTTATTTATACAAGCGGAACGCTGTGGTCATAAACGGGATACCATTTGGCTGTGAAGAAATTTCTTGCTCTGAAGAGAACCTCATCTTCATAAACCTCCATCTGGAAGCCCATACCACCCCACGGAACACCGTAACGGTTAACGATTGTGTACGTGGGAAGGTTAATGTAGTTAACACCGTTGATTGTTTCAACGCAGGAGAAACCGAATGCGTTTTCAACAAGAGGTCCGTTGATACCTGTATGAACGTGACCGCTGATGAAGAAAACGTTTTCGTATTTTTCAAGGATGGACTGAACTCTGTCACTGCAGTCACCGAGACCGCCGTTTTCCCAGATTTTATCCTGGCCGTTTACGCCTTCAACGGGAACGTGGCACACAACGAACATCGGGAGACCTCTGTCTGCTGCTTCTGCAAGTGCATCGTCGAGGAACTGATACTGCTCTTCAGCCATATCGGGATGATCCCAGGTATCCTCACCGCCATCGCAAAGAACAACGAAACGGTAGCCGTTGATATCAGCCTTATAGTAAGCCTTATCGATATCATAGGTCGGATTAGTCGCATTGAAGATATCAACGAAACGCTGTCTTGCACCTTCCTGAGTTGTATCCTCAACGTGACCTACGTCGTGGTTACCCATTGCAACAACAAGGTTTTCGGCAGGATTTGCCTCACCGATGATATCGAAGAAGCTCTGCATTGAAGGACCGTCACCGTAGTTTGTGAGGTCACCGGAAACGATGAGCGCATCAACGGTATCAACTGAACGGTTAACGTCCTTGAGACCCATTGACCAGACCCACTCGCCTATCGCCCAATCAACGTCGATATGAATATCGGAAACGATTGTGGCATTGAGAAGGCATTCTTCCTTCTCGGTTGTGAACTGAAGGATGTCCATACCCTTGAGAAGCTCACTGTTGGGGAATATGGTTAAAAGAAGCGAAACAACAACTGTTATCGCAGATTTGATTGCAAGCCACATAATAAAGCTTTACTCCTTAATTTTAATTATTCGGCAAAGGCTTCCTGAACTGCATAGTATGCAGGCTTGGGATTGCCGTCGTTATCTACAAGACCCCAGCCTGTTTCAACGGGACATTCTTCCTGACCGCAAACGTAGCAGGATTCGCTGTCACCCCAGCAGTAAATTACTGCGCCAACGCAATAATCTTTAGCCATAAGCTTGGGAATAAGATCCTTATAGAACTTTGCCTGACCTTCGGGAGAATGTGCATAGCCGTTAAGACCGTAGCCGTCGGGAAGAGAGGTATAAAGGTGATTCTTATATTCGCCTTCGAAGAGAATCTGTGCATACTCTTCGGGAGTATAGTCGGGATAGAGCTCAAGAATTTCTTCCTTCATATCCTCGGGAAGTCTGCTGATGAAGGTATCCATATCAGCCGTTGCCTCTTCCTCACTGTCAAAACCGTACTGCTGAAGAACCGCCTTCTTTTCAGCTTCTGTTTTGGGTTCACCGTAGCCGATATAACCGAATTCGCACATAATGATGGGTTTGCCCGTTACTTTTCTTACGAATCCGAGAATAACGAGATAGTGGTTGATATCGTGAGAAATATCTTCGAATGAGCCGAGATACATATCAAGACCTACGTAGTCACAGTACTGATGATATTTCTGCATTTTGAAGGGAAGAGTTACTATTGCAAGACCGCCGAGGTTATAACCGATAATGATATCGCCTCTTACGGGATACATTGCTTCAAGCTGCATGCCGATAAAATCAGCTGCCTCATCGAGAGTGAGAGGATAGGTGAAACGGTCGATACCCATTTCGTTTGTAATCTGAATTGCACCTACGATGCCTTTAAGGTCTTCAAGATAGAATCTTGCAATATCCTGAATGCCCTCTTTAGCCTCGGGATCTCTGGGGTCGAGGCCGTAAGCAATATAGTCATCGGGATAAGGTGTGATAGCAAAAACCTTGATGCCGTTATCGGCATAAGCCTTCATTTCAGCCTTCCAGCCGAGATAATGAGCACTGAGAGTGCCGTCTGCATTATAGGGGAAGGGAATATCCTTACGAGTCCATTCGATGTTGGCATCCTTGATGGTTTCGTAATCGGGGTCTGCGTGGCAAACACCCTTCATAAAGCCACCGATTTTCTCTTCAACAGCCTGGCATTCCTTGTCATATTTCGCAAGGGGCTCCCAGTGAATACCGAAAAGAAAAGGAGTGATAAATGAAAGAATAAGTGCAAGAACCTTTTTAAGAACAGTAAACAATACGCCACTCATAAATTTTCTCCTTTAGTTATATTGATCAGAGAAGAGATACTACAATCTCAAATCCCTTTTTTACGAGGGGTGCAAGGAATTCAGCTGTAAGCTTTACGAAAGCAAGAAGTTTCTCACCGAATGCATATTCATTACCGTGAATGATAAAAGTATACATAGCGGTTGAGTTGTTTTCAACGTCATAGAAATCAACCCAGTCGATAACCTCTGTTTCATATGTTGAAAGGTCTTTTACGTCGAGGTCGATAACTCTTGCGCCTCTGTTGATATCACCGTAGGATGAGAAACCTACACCGGGAGTGTTGACAAGGTCGATACCCTGATTGTTGACAACAAAATCATTCTTGTGGTCGTGACCGAAGAACATTGCAACAACGTCGCCCTGAGCTACCATTGCGTCAAACTGACCGTTGCTGTAATTGGGTGGGCAGGGAGTTTCCCAGAGTTCACCGTCAACGCCTTCAGGGAGAATCCAGTTGCCGTTCTTGTCTTTTGCGAGAACGTCAAAGATTTCGGGAACGATGATGTGCTGGAATGCCATTGAGGGAACGGGATT
>JAGBUT010000056.1 GCA_017630695.1 Clostridia bacterium | reverse complement strand
TGAAAAGTTTTATTACCATCGGGGCATGAATGAAAGAGTTGCCAAAGACGGTGTGTCGTGGCCGCATTACCATTCTCTTTACGAAATATATTTTCTTGAGGAAGGCAATTGCACCTATATCATCGATAATAAGCTTTACAATATCCAGTCAGGTGACATTGTAATAATTCCTGACGGTGTTATTCATCACACAAAATATGATAACATAAAGCATTCGAGGATACTTATCAATTGCACCCGAGAACACATACCTGATTCTTTGCAATCAATCATTTCTTCGGGCAAATATTTTTACAGAAACCCTTTCATAGCAGACGAAATCAGAAAAACTCTTGAAAAAATTGAAAATGAATATAATATCAAAGATTCTTTTTCCGATGAAATAATCTCTTGCTACACCAATTCACTGCTTTATCTGATTTTGCGTAACACCGAATCGTGTGTTGATATTGATGACGTAAACAAAGTAATCGAGCAAGCCGTAGCCTACATAAGAGAAAACTTTTCATCGAATATAACACTTTCTTCTCTGGCAAAAAGATATTCTCTCAGCCCCGAGCATTTTTCGAGGTTGTTCAAAAAAGAAACGGGGTTAGGTTTTTCAAAATATCTCAACTCTTTAAGGCTGCAGTATGCCGAACAACTTCTCAGAAATTCAGAAGGACAAAGCGTAACTCGGGTTGCGGAAATCTGTGGGTTTGAGGACAGCAATTATTTTTCCAAAAAGTTCAAAGAAGTTTACGGTACTTCTCCGAAAAAACTGCAAAAAAAGTATAAGAGTCAAAAAGTCTGAAAAAACGAATCTGAATTATAAAAGATATTTGAAATGAGATGAAATAAAATGATGAAAATGTTAAAACCGAAACTTTACAGCGCAGAGTGTATAACCAAAACGGAAAAACCCGTTCTTACCAAGGATGATATACCTTATGAGGCTTCGCTGATTTTCAATGCAGGTGTTGCTAAATACAAAGGTAAATACGTTATGGTGTTCCGCAACGATTACGGTCCTACGGAAAAAACTTATCCGAAAGTGCGTTTCAAAACTTCGCTCGGCTTGGCAACAAGTGATGACGGCATAAACTGGACCGTCAGCGAAAAAACCATTTTTGATAACAAGAATCTTTTGCCGAGTGATGAAATCAAAAGACTCTACGACCCGAGAATTACCGTTATCGACGGTAAACCGTATTTGTGTATGGCTATGGATACACATCACGGTGTGCGCGGATGCATCGCTGAAATTGATGACGATTTTGAAAAAATAAATATCATCAGCGCTTCAGCTCCCGATAACCGCAATATGGTGCTCTTCCCCGAAAAAATCAACGGCAAATACGTTCGCCTCGAAAGACCGTTTCCTGTTTATTCAAGAGGCGGTAAGGATAGGTTTGACCTCTGGCTTTCAACCTCACCCGACCTCATATTCTGGGGTGAGACGGAGCTTGTTCTTGCTGTTGAAGACGTTCCGTATGCCAATGATAAAATCGGACCTGCAGCACCTCCCGTTAAGACTGATAAGGGCTGGCTTACAATCTTTCACGCAGTTGATAAGGATAACAAAAGAAGAAAAAACGGCTGGGAAAGAACGTGGAAAAAGAGGTATTGCGCAGGAATTATGCTTCTTGACCTGAACGACCCCACAAAAATTGTAGGTATGAGCAAATTGCCGCTTATTGCTCCGGAAACATATTACGAAACAAAGCACGGATTCCGTCAGCACGTAATTTTCCCCGGCGGTATGATTTTAGAGGATAACGGTGAAGTGAAAATTTATTACGGTGCGTCAGATACTGTTGAATGTCTTGCAACGGCAAGAGTTGAAGATTTGATTGCACTTTGCACGGAAAAACGCAAATAAATATTTATTAAGTGAAAAACTGACTCTGCTTAAAAACGGAGTCAGTTTTGTCTTATAGCGGCTCGACGGGCTGAAAACCTTTCACCGAAAGGCTTTCTCAACGCCCTTTCGAATCCCTTCGGATGCAATTATTCCAAAGAAAAAAAGCACCGCTTTGCGATGCTTTTCTCTTTGGGACGATTGTTGATAACGGATTTAAGAACATTTTCAGCAATTAGTCAACTTTTCAATGTCTGATTTTGATAATTCAACATATCGATTGTTTTGAAACAAGGTGTCTGTTGTTGATTCGAGTTCCGAAAGCAATTTTTTCAAATCTACATCAATTTGAAGGTGTTCGTTTTCTGACATTTCATTTCTTGCCACGCAGATAAATTCACCTTTCTCCCAGTCAATATCGAAAGCCGTAACCACAGTTGTCATATCAGAAACATCAAAAAACATTTCAATTCTATCCTTAAAGGATTCATACAAGAATTCAAAAATAGCTTCTTTACCGATTTTTATAACACGGTATTTGTTGTCAGGTATAATTTTCTTTTCTCGTTTCATTTTCTCACCTTTTTAAAGAATAAAGAAGAAAGAATATTGAATAAAGAATAATACAAACAGCGCCGCCGCACATATTTTATTATTTTATATTTATTCTCTATTCTTTCTTCTTTTAGCCTCGTAAGAGGCGCTGTTTGGCCCGCCCGAAGGGATTCGAACCCCCGATCTTCAGAATCGGAATCTGCTGCGTTATCCAACTGCGCCACGGGCGGATATTATTAGAGCGACTGCATCCGACTTTTACGGTATATTTAGTTCTGATTCAGTCACTCTACCAATGAAATATACAATTTTTAGCGTGAAAAGTCAAGGGAAATGAGTCGTCAAGGATTTCTATCTTCATTCTTGCTCTTTTTGTGCTTGTGTGATATTATAATAATACCTTTATTTTTTGAGAGGGATTTTTATGAAAGATAAATCATCCGTTGTTTTTACGGGCGATATCGGTTTTGACAGATATATGTACGGCAAGTGGAACGACGAGGAGCTCATTTCCGATGAGATTCTTGCTTTTCTTCATTCCGCAGACCACGTTGTGGCAAACGTTGAAGGTCCCGTTGCTCCCGTTGAACAGAATACAACGAAAGAAGGAGTTCAGCAGCTTCTCCACACCATCGAGCCTGATGCCGTGAAGGTGCTCAACAAAATGAAAGCTGACGTCTGGAACATCTGCAACAACCATATTATGGATGCAGGAGAATACGGAATGCGAAGCACCCTTGACATCGCTGCCGAAAACGGTGTTGCAACAATCGGTGCAGGTATGAATATATCCGAGGCAAGAAATCCCGTTATTTTCGATGAAGCGGGCGGTATCGGAATGTTCGGTGTCGGTTATCAGCGAGCGTGCCGCAAGGCTGACGAAAACAAAGCAGGTTGCTACAGCTGGAGCGACCTTGAAGCAATTCAGGAAACGATAAACGAAATCAAGAAAACCTGCCGCTGGTGTGTTGTTGTTGCACACGCAGGCGAGGAGTTCACTCCGCTTCCTTCACCGTATACGAGAGAGCGTTACCGTAAATTCCTTGAAATGGGTGCGGATATCGTTGTTTCACATCATCCTCACGTGCCGATGAATTACGAAACGGTAGGGGATAAGATAATCTTTTATTCGCTCGGTAATTTCATTTTTGACACCGATTATCAGCGTTCGCAGTATAACACCGAACTCGGTTTGCTCGTGAAAATCAATTTTACCGAAACCGAATTCACATGGGAGCCGATGGGTCTTGAGATTCTCCGTGGAGAAGAGCATATAGTCAAAGCTCCGCTTCCGAGGATATTCGTTGACGTGCAGGAGGATGAGTTCAATCTGCTCTCACCCTTGTCGGCGAAAATGCATATTGCCGCTACAAGACGTCAGATGACCTACCTCAATCCTGCAAGATTCAAGAATGCCACCGAGGAAGAGTGGGCAGAGCATTTTGCAGAGCCTTTGAGAACGGGCAGAGTGCCGGGAGAGACTCTTGATTTCTTCATTCTTTGCCCCCTTGCCGAAAGGGAAAAGGAGAAAGAATGGAAAAAGAGCAAACTTGATGGCGTCAAGCAATATATCCTTGAGCAGATGTGAGCCTGAATTAAAAATCATATAAAATTATTATTGCCAAGGAGTAACAATATGGCTATTATAAGATTTCTCATTTCATTCCTTGTGGTTTTAGGCATTTTTTCTTCACCTGCAGCCGACTACACTCCCATTGAGGGCAGAGAGTTTACCGACGGTGAAATCGAAGTTATCGAAAGCGATAACGAATATATTAAAATGGAAGTTGCGGATATCGGGTTTGATATCTTTAATCCCGATGCCGAAAAAGGCGGCTATCGTTACGGCCCCACACTTTTCGTCAACGCAGACGGAAGCATCGATGCGTTCTTTGCCTGCCCCGGCAGAGGCGGTCAGTGGGACTGGATAAGCTACAGACATTCACCCGACGGCGGTAAAACATGGACGGAAGAAAAAGCAATCCTTCAGCCGACCCCCGATTCGCCCGATTTCTATTCCTGTTGCGATCCCGGTGTGGTAAAATTCGGTGATTACTATTATATCGGCTACACCTCAACCGTTGATGCACGAGGAACGGATAACAACGTTTTTGTTGCAAGAAGCAAAAATATCGACGGTCCTTATGAAAAATGGAACGGCAACGGATGGGGTGGCAGACCCAAGGCAATCGTTAACTACACGGGCAATCCCGACTCCTTCGGTGCAGGTGAGCCGAGTTTTGTCGTTATGGGCGAAACTCTCTATATGTATTACGCCTGGCTTGAGGACGGTAAGAGAGAAACAAGAGTCTGCATTGCCGACGCAACGGACGAAAACTGGCCTGCAACTCTGGAATACAAGGGTGTTGCAATCACTTCTCCCGATTCAACCTGCGACTCGGCAGACGTAAAATACGTTGATGACTACGGCAAATTCATTGCTGTTGCAACAAACGAAAGATTCACTCAGGACAGCTTTGTTGACGTTTTCGTTTCCGATGACGGAATTACGTTTGAGCGTTCATACGTTATGAAAACCGACACTGCCGCTTGCTGCCATAACTGCGGTATTTCAGGCAGACCCAACGGTCATATCAGACTTTCCGACGGTGTGTATTTTGCTTATGCTTACGGTGACGTGTGGAGCAATTGGCCCACAAGACTCTGCGAGGTTGAGCTTTCGCTCATTGCCGAACCTGATTTATCAGACGCAGAAAATGAAAATCTTTACGTTCCCGTAACATATGCTGAAGAAGATTTGATTGCAGGTTATATCGGTATCGTATGCAAACCTGCACACTATACCAAGACACTTGATGACGGAGCATTTATGCCCGAAATTCTTCTTATAGAGGATTGTATGGATACCGTAAGACTTCTTTCGGGTGTTCGCTTTGAGGATTACGATGAAAGTGTTGTAAAATTTGTCGGCACAATGGCGATTCCGCAGGGAGTGGGCGAAACCTTTGTTACAGTTAAATACAGAGGCTTTCAGACCCAGATGTTCATTGAGGTTAAGTAAACTTAATAAAATAAAAAAGCACTTGCAGATGCAGGTGCTTTTTGCTTTGGTTCGGGAATGTTTTCTTTTTCGCCCTTTCAAATCCGGCCTAAAAACAAAAAGGGTCATACCTGATGGTATAACCCTTTTTTCTGGTGGTTATGATTATGCACCTATTTCAAAGCATGATGTATCCATTGTAAGCCAACGATTTGCTATAAAATATCCGTCGATAGCAAAAGGTAGCGTCTCAATGCTTGTAGCTGCAGATGAAAGAAATGCAGTTTTATCTCTGTCAGTAAGTGCTTTACCATTTACTTCATATAATTCTACGGTATTCATAACATTTTCAAGTTGATCATAAGTTCCAGAAAGGCTGGTGTTTTTCAAAACGTTACCGCTTCCCTTCATATGGGATGTTGATGTTTTCCATTCATATTCCCATTTATGAGCAGAAGTGTTCTCGCTTATCCAAAGGTTTAATTTAGTATAGGTACCGTTTTTATTATATATGTGTTCAAAACGAAGAGTATCAGATGTGGGATTATAATACATTTTGAATGTTAGCGTAGGCTCAAATGATGAAGAGTAAGTAATATCGCTTACTACATATTCTCCACTGGAATATGTACCATAGTTTTTACAATGATCTTTGAACTTTTTGATACCCGCTTTGTTTGCTTCTGAAGGTATGTAATTATCATCGTTGTTATCGTTGTTATTGTTGTTGTTGTTACCGTCAACAGGAACAAGGAACGTTGCGCGCTGCTTAACAGAATTTGAGTCGTAATGTTCAAAATAAATTGTAATTTCATTGCTGTTGTTTTCGAGGACAACAGCATCAACAACATTACAGCTTGCACCGGCTATTATTCTATCGGCATATTTTCTTGCACCGCAATTACATAAATAATCATCGGCTTTTGTAAGAAATTCGTCATAGTAGGTGTCGGGATATAAAAACAAACCGCTACCGTCCTTATTGTATCCGATGTTTTTGTAAGTGTAGTTAACCAGGACAACTTGTTGATTGGTGTAACCGTAATGTTCGTTAGCATATTTGTTGCAGAGTCTGTGTGTTGTAACGGAGTTGATGGTTACCTCCCACTGACCGTCTACAATCCAAGTTTCACCTAAACCATATATTTTATAATCGGGATTGTTTAAATCATCCTCAACTCTAATGGATCCACATCTTCCACATATACCGTCGCTGTAATAAAGGTGACCGCGGGGCTCACCTTCTGTAAAGCCGCATACAGTGCATGTCTTGGGCTCGGTGCAGGTAGCATTTGTGAAATCGTGACCGGGTGTATATCCGTATTGTTTGTAAATACCGCAAATTGTACATCTTGCCGGTTCGGTACATGTTGGATCAGTGTAAGAGTGAACACCAAAAAACAAACATAAAACAAACTGGAAAATTGCTAAAATTGCTGAAAGGAAACCCATTGTTTTATTACCTCCTAAAAAATATTGCAATCATTATATCACTTTAGCTATTCAAGGTCAAGCGTATTGTTGATTGAAAGTGTATAATGAAATAATCCTGCGGATTGTGAAATTTAAAGCTAATGCATTAAGTGAAATTAAATCCACTCACCGCCGTGGTGATTTCGCACACCTGCAGGGGTGGTAGTTGATGGTATAGTTTATGCACTGCCACGCTTGGCACGGCTTGTTTGTCAAATTTACTTTAGCTGAATCCCACGCCCTAAAAACAGTCCACCGGACTGTTTTTA
>JAGBUT010000055.1 GCA_017630695.1 Clostridia bacterium | reverse complement strand
CGCTCATCCCGACTGCGATTCGCATCTTTCTTTCAAAGCCGAGATTACCTCGCATAATCCTATGTATATCCTCGCTCCGAAAGAAACGTTTTCATCTCCCGAAATGCATATCGGTCTTGTTGACGGTGGGTTGGATAACGCTGTCAACCGGATGCACGCACATATAAGAAAATCCGTTCTGAATATGCCTGAAGCAGACGGCAGAGATGCTCTCGTGGGTGCAGGTATGGGTGCGGAGCACGATATGGGTGTTGAGTCAACAAAGGTTTTTATCGACAGATTTGCCGAGCTTGGGGCAGAGGTTTTCATCGTTGATGCAGGTTGGGTATGCCCTCCCGATGAGCAGACCCGTTGGGGCGATTATAACGGCAGAAACCTGCCCGATGCAGACCGCTATCCCAACGGAATCGGGGAAATAGTTGATTATTGCCACGCAAAAGGATTGAAATTCGGCTTGTGGGTCGATATCGAAAACCTCGGTGATTTTTGCGATGCAAAAAAAGAGCATCCCGAATGGCTTGCGGAAAACGTATTCGGTGAAAAGGCGAGAAGATTCCTTGATTTCACAGTCCCTGAAGCCGCAAAATGGGCAGAGGATGAACTTGCGAGAATAATTTCCGATTACCGCATCGACCTTCTCCGAGTGGATTATAACGTTGATTGCTCCGAGTATTTCAATATGCGTGATACGGGCGCAGGCTATCCCGAATGCCTGAATATCCGCCATTTCAATGCGGTATATAATATGTATTCAAACCTCAAAAAACGCTTCCCCGAAGTGATTTTTGAAAACTGTGCAGGCGGTGGCGGACGCACAGACCTTGGTATGATGAAGTGCTTTAATCATACCTGGGTTTCAGATTGTCAGTGCGCCCCCGAATCGCTTTATATAACAAACGGTATGACTATGGCTCTGCCTCCCGAAAGGGTGGACCGCCTTTTTGCAGGTATGGGTTGTCACGTTTACGGCTCGCTTGACCTTCAGATGCGAAACACAATGCTCACCCATATGACTCTCAACGTTATCGCTCCGTTTGATGCCGAAATGAACGAGGGTCAGGCAGAGTTTGTAAAGCACAGCGTGAAAGTCTATAAGGAATTTATCAGACCCTTCCTTGCCGAGTCGCTTGTTTATCACCATACCCCCGAAACGGAAAAGGCAAAGAAAGACGGTGTAATGATTCTTGAAATTGCTTCGCCCGATAAATCAAAGGGTGCGGCAACCGTTATGACGCTTGTGAATTCGGGTGAGAAGGCAGTTGTTTTCAAGCCGAAGGGAGCGGATAAATCAAAGCAATATAAAGTAACTCTCGATAACGAGGGTGAGAGCTTTGTTGTTGCAGGCAGAGAGCTTTGCTCAACGGGAATTGAAATCAATCTTCCTGCTTCGCTTTGCTCCGAGCTTATTCTTTACAGCGAAATATAAATGAAAAAAGACAGCTTTGAAGTTGATTGCTTCAAGGCTGTCTTTGATTTAAGCTTTTTTGTCTGTCAGATTTTTAATCCATTTTTTTGTTTTGAAATGATAAAGGCTGAGAACGGATTTGAGCAAATCCTCACCGAGATACATTGCAATCAGCAGATAGTGGAATTCGACCTTCACAAACATTCCGAGAATAACAACAAGCGGAACGCCTATGAGATACATTGAAACGCAGTCGCAGACGATACCCGTTTTTGTGTCTCCGCCTGCTCTGAACGTGCCGACGATGAGAGTATACGGAATATTTCTTATCGGCAGCCACAAACAGTAGATGAGCACGAGCTTTGATGCAAGTTCAAATGCCGCCTGCGTTTCGATGTTGAGAAGCGAAAGCAAAGGCTCTCTGCAAACAGCGAGAATCGAACCCGTGAAAATGCCGATAAGGGGAGTCATAATAACAAATTTTTTTGCGAGCTTATAGGCTTCGTTTTCTTTTCCTTCACCGATGGTTTTGCCCGTCATAATCGAACAAGCGTGGCAGATACCTACGAAGAAAACGAAGGCAACCTGCTCGATTGAGCTGAAAATAGTGTAGCCTGCGTAGTTTTCGCTGCCCTGCCTTGCAAAGACCATTGCGTAAATATTTGTGCCGATTGCCCATATGCCTTCGTTGATAACAACGGGCATACAGACTGAAACGAATTTCTTGATGAATTCACGGCTGAGGTTGAGGAATTCTTTTATCGGTGCTTTGAAAACTTCTTTTGAGCCTTTCAGAACGAAAAGAAGAATAACCGATTGCACCATAGCCGAAATCAGCGAAGCAAGAGCAGCACCTCTGATTCCGAGCTGCGGGAATCCGAATTTGCCGAAGATAAGAAGATAGTTTAGCGTTGTGTTGACCGCAACTGCGATTATCGAAGAGAAAAGGGGAGGGTTAACTTTCTCCGTTGCTCTCAAAACGGTGCAGGCAATCTGGTTGAATGCGGAGAATATGCCCATAAACGCAATGATACGCATATATTTTGCCGCTTCGGTTATAACTGCCGCTTCGTTTGTGAAAACACGTAACAGCTGCTCGGGGAAACAAGCCATCGCAAAGCAGAAAATAAATGCAACCGCAAGGCTCATTATCATTGCGGCACCGCAGGCTTTGCGGATATTCGATTTTTCTTTTGCTCCCCAGAATTGAGAAATCATTGCTGCCGAGCCTGACGAAATTCCGAAATAGAAGAGATTCATCAGGAAAATCCATCTCGACGAAACACCTACAGCTGAAACCGTAACGTTGCCGAGGCTCGTTACCATTGCGGTGTCAACAAGCTGTGCGCACGAAACGAGAAGCTGCTGAAGAGCAATCGGCAGAGCAAGCCGTGCCATATTCAATAAGAAATTATTTTCTTTGTTTTTTATCATTTTTTTACTCCGATTTTATAATTAACGAATCTATTTTATTGTAATCATATCATATTGTCAAGTTAAAGAGAAATTTTGAATATATTTAGATATAATTAACAAACTTGATATTGATTTTTAACTTTATAGGGTATATAATCTAAAGTGATTTATAATGTGCCGATATGCAATTAATCGGTGCAGGCAAAAAATATTATATCGGAAGGTGTAAAATTATGTCACAGTTCAACGAGTATTCAGGTGTTTATTCTCTTCTTCTCACTCCCTTTAAGTGGGATAGAAGCGTCGACTATAAGGCATATGAAGAATATGTCGCATGGCAGGCTGCTTATAAGCCCCAGCATCTCTTCGCTGTTTGCGGTTCATCAGAAATGATGGAGCTCACTCCCGACGAAAGAGTTACCTGCGCAGGTCTTGCAGTCAAGAATTCAAACGGTGTTCCCGTTTTTGCAACCGGTAACCTTCAGGAAAAATTCGACGATCAGGTTGAAGAAATCAAGCGTCTTGAAGCACAGGGCGTAAGCGGTCTCGTTTTCGTAACAAAGGGTATGTGCGATACTCCCGCAACTCAGTACGATTACCTCACAGAGCTCGCTTCTCATACAGAGCTTCCCATCGTTCTTTATGAGTTCCCCGGCCTTCGTCCTCACCTTATGGATTCCATCACCTACGGCAAGCTTGTTGAAACAGGTAAGTTCAAGGGTATTAAGGATACAACCTGCAAACTCCCCGAAATCAAGGCGAAGATTGCAGTTCAGGGCGATTCAAACGTTCTTCAGGCAAATATTCCTTATCTTTATGATTCATATCTTGCAGGCGCAAGAGGTGTTATCGCAACTCCCACATCCTGCGGTGCAGGTCTTTTCGTAAAAATGTGGGATGAATTTGTAAACGGCGATCTCGAAGCCGCAAAGAGAACTCATCAGCACATCATCCTTCTTGATAATGCTATCGATTCAGGCTTTATGGCAAGTGCAAAGTGCCTTTGCAAACTTCAGGGTGTAAATATGGAGTGGCACACAAGAGGCACTCACAACCTCAGCGCTTGCAGACTCAGATCAATTGAAGTGTTCCACGATTGGGCAAAGTCAGAGGGTATTCTTTAATTAACAACGATTTCCGGGGGACAGTATGAAGAAAATCAGAGCCAATGTGTGCGCAGTAACGCACGCAGGGCGAGTCAGAAGAGAAAACGAAGATAACTACAGCCTCAACGGCAGACTTACCTCAACGGGTGATCTCAAAAAAGGCTCGGCATTTGTTCAGAGTATGAACGAGCCCTTTCACCTTGCAGTCTGCGACGGTATGGGCGGTGAAAGCTACGGCGATATTGCATCAGGTATTGCAACCGAAACAATAGCTTCGCAGGCATCAAACGTTTATGACAGCGGTGAGGATTTCAGTTTTGCTATTTCCAACAGCCTTGTTGAGTCAAACGCACGTATCTGCGATGAAATAACAGCCAGAGGCAAACGTATGGGTACAACCCTTGCGGCTGTTTACGTTGTTAAGGGCAAGGTTTACTGTGTGAATATCGGTGACACAAGAATTTACCACTATTCAAAGGGAATTCTTGAGCAGATCAGCTTTGACCATACCCACGCACAGACAATGGTTGACGCAGGTGAGGCTATGCTTGAAAGCATCGGCAATATTCCCGATGCAAAAAGGCTGACCCGTCATCTCGGTGTGTTCCCCGAGGAAGCAAATCTTTCACCCAACATCAGCGTAATTGACGATGTGGATAACGGTGACGCTCTTCTTCTTTGCAGTGACGGTCTGACAGATATGCTCAGCGATGATGAAATCACGGGCATCCTTTCAACCGCAGAGAGTGCGCAGGATGCTGCAGGTCAGCTTGTGCGTCTTTCTCTTGAAAGGGGCGGCAAGGATAATATCACTGCAATCGCAGCCTTCCTTTCCGTTGAAGAAACGGCAATTTTTGCTCCGATTGCGGCGGCTATGGTTGGTGATTCCGAAACAAGCTATGAGGAAGAATACCGCCACAGCTACGGCAACAATCAGCCCGTTGATGAGGAAGAAACAGTTTCTCCCTATGCCAATGCAGACGCAAGAGCGCATATCAAACCCGTTGATAAAATGCAGATTGTCAAGATTGCAGGTATCGTTGTTCTTTGCCTTGCAATTCTTGCCGTTACGGCATTTATAATCAAGTCGGTTCTTTTCAATGGCGGCGGTAATGAAGATGACACAACCACAACAAGTCAGGTTCCTACATATAATTTTGCCGACAGCCTGACAAACGTTATCACCGAACCGATGATGACTATCACCGAGCCTTCCGAAACAACAACGGAAGAAGAAAAGAGCACCACTAAAAAGCCGAAGCCTTCAACCACCAAGCCTGCGGCAACGACAACCAAGCCTGCCGATGAGCCTACGGAAGAGGCAACAACACAGGAGCAGACAACCGAGGCTGAAACTACAACGCAGGAGCAGACAACTGAAGAGCAGACCACTGCCGTTCAGGATACAACAGCCGAAGAAACTCCTGCAAACGATGAAGGCGCTGAAACGGAATAATAAAAAATTAATCTCCCTGACAGAAAGCTGTCGGGGAGATTTTTTGTTTTTATTTTACTTGATTTTGCCGAGAATCCAGGAGGCAACGTCCTCATAAACTGTTTCTTTTTTAACTTCGTTGAGAATTTCGTGGCGCATTCCTGCATAGAGTTTGAGTGTTACGTCTTTTGCACCTGCGTTTTTCAAGTCATTATAGACCTGCTTGATGCCCTTGCCGTAATTGCCTACGGGGTCATCCTCACCTGAAATGATGAGCAGGGGCAGAGCCTTGGGCATTCTCTGATACCAATCCTTGCCCGAAACAACGGTCAGAATTGTGAAAAGGTCTTTGTAGCCGGCGGCAGTGAAAAGGAAGCCGCAGAATTCGTCGTCGATATATTTTTTTACCTGTGCCTTGTCTGTTGAAAGCCAGTCAAAAGGTGTTTCGCCCTCACATTTTTTGTTGTAAGGACCGAAAGCCATTTTGTTGATGAATTCACTCTTGTGGTGGCTGCCTTTCGCCTTTGCGATAATGTCTGCAAGGTTGATTGCAATTGCGGATGCAGGATTCTTACCGCTTGTGCCGCAGATAACACCGCCTGCGATTTTACCGTTGTCACCGTAGCGGCGAAGGTATTCTCTTGCAATGAATGATCCCATGCTGTGACCGAAGAAGATAACGGGGGCATCGGGGTATTCGGCAGTAATCATATCGGTGATTGCTTTTTCGTCCTCAACAAAAGCGTCCCAACCGTTGCTTTCACCGAAATATCCGAGCTCGGAGTTGTCTTTAACGGATTTTCCGTGGCCGATATGGTCGTCAACCACAACGGCAAAGCCTTTTGAACAAAGATGTTTTGCAAAATCTTCGTATCTTTCGCCGTGTTCTGCCATACCGTGAGCAACCTGAACGATTGCAACGGGGGTTTCATCAGAGGGTGACCAGCATCTCACGAAAATATCCGCAAGACCTGTTTTTGAGGGTACGCTGTATTCTGTTCTGAGAATTGCCATTGTAATCACCTTTCTTTATGTTGATTATTTTATAATTCTTTTCAGCCTTGTGCGAAGAGGAAGAGATATTGCCGATGCGAGGGCAATCTTGATAACGTCGCCTGCAATAAACGGCAGAATGCATACCGCCGCAGACGAAACGATAGAGCCGTCTGTGACGATGAAATGCCATACCGTGCCGAAGAGATAGCAAATCAGAGTACCGATGAGCATCGATAACGGGAAAATGAATTTCTTTTGATTATATTTTTTGCAAAGCAGACCGATTATTGCGGCGCAGGGGATATAGCCGATGATATAGCCGCCTGTAACACCTGCGAGGATGTGCAATCCGCCTGCAAAACCCGAAAAAACGGGTAAGCCGAATGCTCCGAGGATTATATAGAGCAAAACGGCAGGCAACGAAAACGTGATATCCGTACAAGCTGAAACTATAAAGATTATCAGCGTTGCCGCAGTTACGGGCACAGAGCCTGCGGGAATGCATAACGGAGCTATAACGCATATTGCCGCCGCAAGAATGGCTCTTATTGTCAGATTTTTAATATGTTTCATATCGGAATAGTACAAAATGTGTCGGTCATATATTGTTTACAGATGGTCATCAGAAAGTAAACAATTATGATGTAAAATAAAATTGTGAAAATTATAGCCATATTTGATATACAGCTTCAGAAAGGATGAGTATATTGGATAAGAAAAGCAAACAGCCGTGTGTTGCGGTGTGCGTAACTCCGCAGGAATCGTGTGCAAGGTTGATTGAGGCAGGTGCACGAATTGCAAAGCAGGAGGGTCTGCCGCTTGCTGTGCTGAGCGTTTTCAAAGAAAGCAACGGTCTTAATGCAAATGAAGGCGGAGCGCTTGAAACTCTTTTTGAGTGCGCAGGCAGATTCAATGCAAGTATGAACGTTTATTTCAATAACAGCCCTGCGCTTGTTACGGCAGTTGCTTCAAAAAAGCTTGGGGTTGTCAATCTGATAACGGGTTTTCCCGAAGAGGGAGGAAGCGGATTTGTCAGCAGGGTTCACGAGCTTCTGCCCGAGCTTATCATAACAATGGTTGATAAGGATATGAATGAATATAAAATTCTGCCGACGGAAATTGAACAGCAAAGGCTGATATCAATTCATTGAGCCGCCCAAAAAAAGTCTGTTGACGGCATTGCGAAGCAGAGTGTATTCATCACCCGAAAGAGCAGGATTTTCAGAAAGCAGTTTTTCTGCGGCGGCGTGAGTTTCACGGATTGCCTCGCCGTCGGTCATCATATTTGCGATTTTCATTTCGGGCAGACCGTGTTGCCTTGAGCCAAAGAAATCACCCGGACCTCGGAGCCTCAAATCCTCATCAGCTATTTTAAAGCCGTCTGTTGTTGAGGCAAGTACACCGAGTCTTTCGCTCTCTTCTGCTTCGGAGATAAGGATGCAGGTTGATTTTTCGGTGCCTCTGCCGATTCTTCCCCTCAACTGATGAAGCTGAGAAAGACCGAACCTCTCGGCATTTTCGATAACCATTATAACGGCATTCGGAACATCAATTCCAACCTCAATAACGGTT